>DNGF01000139.1:228-1209 GCA_003486665.1 Oscillospiraceae bacterium | reverse complement strand
CGGTAAACCTCGCGCATCAATCCTACCGCCGGAAAGGCTATGCAAACCGCAATCGGAAACGCGGTTTTCCTGTTGCCGTCAAAGAACAGTTTGTTGCTCAGAAAAACAATCAGCGTCAGAAAAAAGGCAGTAGCAAAAATCGCCGCCGTGAAATGATGCGAAAAATAAAAGCCGAAAATATTACCGAGCAGTCTGCCGTTTCCATAGTTTATCGCTTCATGCAGAACGCTTATAAAATCGCCTTTAAAATCTCTCGTAAAAAGCAAAACATCGTACTGCGGATAGGTAAACATATATGATATTGCAAAACCAATAAAAATTATAAGATATTGAACAGAAGAGAAAATGGCGGATTTAGCCTTATTACTCATTGCGTTCACTCCTGTAAAACAAAAAAGGTCAGACACAAGGCTGACCTTTTTGCAATTAAATTAAAATTATTCAGCAATAACTGCCTTTGCCGGGTTGATACGTACGCCGGGGCCCATTGTTGTAGCAACAACGCAGCTTCTGATGTACTGACCCTTTGATGCAGCCGGCTTTGCCTTGTTGATAGCGTCAAGAAGAGTCTTATAGTTCTCCTGAAGCTTCTCAGCGCCGAATGAAACCTTACCGATCGGGCAGTGAATGATGTTTGTCTTGTCAAGACGGTACTCAATCTTACCTGCCTTAGCCTCTTCAACAGCCTTAGCAACGTCCGGAGTAACTGTACCTGCCTTCGGTGACGGCATAAGTCCGCGGGGACCGAGAACCTTACCAAGACGACCAACAAGACCCATCATGTTGGGAGCTGCGATAGCAACGTCGAAATCAAGGAAGCCTTCGCCCTGGATCTTAGCAACAAGATCCTCAGCGCCGACGATCTCTGCGCCTGCTGCTGCAGCTGCGTCTGCTGCATCGCCCTTAGCGAAAACAGCGACTCTAACCTTCTTACCTGTACCGTTCGGAAGAACGACAGCACCACGAACCTGCTGATCAGCG
>DNGF01000139.1:0-181 GCA_003486665.1 Oscillospiraceae bacterium | reverse complement strand
GTCAACACCGAGGCGAACGTGAACTTCTACAGTTTCATCAAACTTAGCGGAAGAAGTCTTGACTGCGAGATCAAGAGCCTCTGCCGGATCATAAAGCGTAGCTCTGTCAACGAGCTTTGCGCTCTCTAAATATTTCTTACCGTGTTTCATAAGATATTCCTCCCATTATAGTGGTTAAATC
>DNGF01000083.1:6332-7248 GCA_003486665.1 Oscillospiraceae bacterium | reverse complement strand
TCCCCTCAAGGGGAAGGCTGTAAAATAACATCTATTTTCAATTATAAAGCTGATAACATATTATGCAGGGAAGCATATCAATCTCATCTATCGGGAGGGTATCACATGGAAGCGCAAAAGAAAACCTTGACGGTATTTACACCGGCGTACAACCGTGCTTACACGATTCACAAATGCTATGAAAGTCTGCGCCGCCAGACATTGAAGGATTTTGTATGGCTTGTTGTTGACGACGGATCGACCGACAACACCGTCGAGCTTATTAAGCAGTGGCAGGCAGTACCCGATAACGGTTTTGAAATTAAATATGTTTACAAGGAAAACGGCGGTATGCACACCGCTCACAACACGGCCTATGAAAACATCGACACCGAGCTGAACACCTGTATTGACTCCGATGATTACATGACCGATGATGCCGTTGAAAAAATAGTCAATTGCTGGAAAAAATACGGCAGCGACAAATACGCAGGAATTCTTGCGCTTGATATTTTCGACAACGGCAAGGTTATCGGCAAGGAGCTTGAAACCGACCGTTTTGACACAACGTTTTATTCCTACTATCAGCGTGGCGGACGCGGCGACAAAAAAATAATCTACCGTACCGACATAATGAAAAGCTTCCCTCCCTACCCCACCTTTCCCGGTGAAAAATATGTTCCGCTTTCATATAAATACACGCTTGCGGATCTTGAATACACCCTGATAATCATGAATGAACCCGTTTGCGTTGTTGAATACATGGCGGACGGTTCAAGCACAAATATGTACCGTCAATATCTCAAAAATCCGCAGGGCTTTGCGTTTTTAAGAAAATTTGACATGACTGCTTTTCCTCAGCCTAAAGATATTGTCCGAAACTGTATTCATTATGTTTCAAGCTCGATTCTGTGCAAAAACAAGCACTTTATCTCCG
>DNGF01000083.1:194-6286 GCA_003486665.1 Oscillospiraceae bacterium | reverse complement strand
CACTGTTCTTGCCGTTCCGTTCGGCGCGGCACTGACATTATTTATTAAATACAAATCCAAAGACTATATGAAGGTCGAGGGATTCAATAAATAATTCAATTAACGATTGCAAAACTATTGACAATATCAGTATAAGGTATATAATAGCACTGTTCAGAGTAGACAGATGAGCGTTAAGTGCCGATGGAACGGGGAGTTGTCCGTCGGACGAAAAGAATTTCTTGCGGTTCTTCTGTCGCATCCCGCTGAGTAATATGCGACTTGCCTCCTTATTATTCAAAACGGGTAATAAGGAGGTTTTATTTATGAACACAAAAAAGAAAAATTTAACAAAAAAAATCTGCGTTCTCGCCCTGCTTACCGCGGCAGGCGTGGTACTCGGCAGACTGGTTCCCGTGGTCAATCTTTGGAATACCAAGATTGAATTCGCATTTGTTGCCGTTATGCTTGCCGCCTGCATTTCGGGTCCCGTTGGCGGAGCGGTTGTCGGTGCGCTCGTTGATTTCATCGGAGCGATACTCATGCCGACAGGCGCATATTTTCCAGGCTTCACCGTCACGGCGGCAATAACCGGTCTTGTTTTCGGTCTGCTTCTTTACAAAAAATGCAATTTTGTAAGAATCGTAATTGCTGTGCTTTCAACACAGCTCGTTTGCGGACTTGTTTTGAACACACTGTTTATTTCGATTCTTTACACGAAGGCATTCACCGCTTTGCTTGCGACAAGAGCGATTCAATTTGTCGTGATGAGCGTTGTTGAAATTATTTTCGCCGAGCTTGCAATCGACCGCGCAAAGCTGCCGCAAAAAGTCAAGCTCGCCGCATGATTAATTAATTGAGCGACATAATTTTTTCGTATACTCCCCTGCCGTATCGCCGATGTACTGTGCGATACGGCAGTTTTTTCAATGCCTTATATTAAAATCAATTTTCGGCTGCTTGCTCCGATGGAGTTTCCTCTGTTTCAAACGGTACACGTCTTCCGATATTTTCAAAAGCGTTGTACTCACCCACAACCGTTCCGTTTTTTATTTCTGTCTTTTGCGAAATAATCTGTGCATGGAGCGTGTCGCGGTAGCTTTTCAGTGCGTAATCATTCAGCGCCGAAAGCTCGGAAAGCTCTTTATCGGCTGTCCGGTTTTCTTCTTCAAAATCGGTATACTGCGTATAAAAAATTCCGAACGGCATTTTTACACCGTGAATATAGAGCCATGATTTGTGACGATATGCCATATCCGACTCGCGATTTTTTGAAAACGATATTTCTTTGCCGAGAAAGTAAAATGAATACACTTTTTTTGTTTTCGGATTTAGTTTTATCCTCGTTTTTTTCAGCGGTACGCTGACGTTGATTTTTGTTCTTGCCACGACATAGCCGTCCGCATCGTTAAAAACAGACATTCCGCTTCGCACCTGACTGACTCCGCTCACGAGCAATCTGTCCTGCATAACCGTCTGACCGACCTTCACCGCCGCAGAGCCTTTGTATGCCTCAACTATTTCAACCTGTCCGTCCTTGCGTGCAACAACATTGGACGTACCGTAGTATTTTTCGAGATTCGGCTTGTGCATGGCTTCTCTGACCTCGATCTCGGCAACCGAGCCTTCCAGATTAATTGAAGCCCATGAAAGCTCGCCGATATTCATAATTGCCTCGGAATTTACTTCTTTTAGGTCAATCTTTTTCTTTTTGGCGCCGATTTTTAATCCTGCATCGGAGAAAGCTTCTGTAATTTTATCTTCATCAATGTTTGCGTTTCCGTTCACTCCGATCACCCAAATATAATTTGACATAATCGAAAGCACCAAAAGCACCGCAAAAAATCCTACAAAAAGTCCCGTATGGCTTTCATATCTGTGAGCGATAAACGGGAAACCGATTTTCTTTTTTATTCTCACTTTCATACCGCTCGACCGAGCGGCATTTTTTATTTTTTTGTATCCGTCTATAGTAGTGCGTGCCGTTAAGCCGTGTGAATTTTTCCTGATCCCCCAAAGGCGGATTCCGTCCGCGGTGCAGACGTTTATAAATCTTTCGGCAAAGCCGCCTATTGCAGTAAAATAAATATAGCCCATCAAAAACCGATACAGACCAAAAAACATAATAAGCCCTCACTCGCCGAATTCCAAAGAAATAATCTTACCCTCAATCATCGCCTGCTCAAGCGACAAAGATTTTATTGTCAGATCATAGCCGGTAAATTTTACACTGTTTTTTCCAAGATTAAGCTTGATAACCGTGTCGTTGTATTCGGTAACGCTTTTGCATCCTTCAACCATTGCACAGCAGTTTGAAACCACTTCTATATGGCTGCAATTGCGAAATACATCCTCCGGAAGCTCAAGCCTTTCGCAAATTCTGTGTGCAAGCGGTATGTTATACTGTCTGCAATCTCTCGGCATTATTGTCATCACCCTATCATATATTTAAGGCGATACCGCACAATTGCGGCGCACGCCCTGCTTGAATCTGTTCTCGTTATCCTGCAAAATTTTCGCACATACTGAAGAGAAATTTTACAGTGCAGTTCGTACATCCGATTGTGTGGTATTGCTTTAATTTTTCCCTCATATATATTTACGGGTGATCTGCTTGAATAATTACAAAAAACTGATTTTTCCGCTCATTATTTCCGTTGGGTTTATCATACTTTTTTTTGCCGATCCGTCATCCGTCAGCAAGGGTGTCCGCAACGGTCTTTCGCTCTGCGGCGAAGCGATTATTCCGTCCCTTTTTCCTTTTATGATTCTTTCCGATTTTATTGTCCGCTCCGGACTCGGAATTGCGGTCGGGAAAATATTTTCCGTTCCGAGCGAAAAAATATTCAGACTTCCCGGTTGCTCCGCGTGCGTAATACTCATGAGCCTTATCGGCGGATTTCCCGTCGGCGCAAAAATGATCTCGCAACTTTACGAGAACGGTCTTCTGTCAGATTCTCAGGCGAAAAGAATGCTGTGGTTCTGCGTAAACTCAGGTCCGGCTTTTGTTGTAGGTACGGTCGGTGCAGCGATGCTTTCCGACAATCGCTGCGGTATTATCCTCTTTGTTTCACAAACCGTTTCATCATTGGCTATCGGTTTTTGTTCGAGATTTTTTCAAAAAAACAACGTCAAACAGAGCCTCGCCGCGAATGCTTCGATTGATTGCTCTGTTCTGACCGATTCGGTTGCCGGTGCAACACAGGCGATGCTGAATGTTTGTGCATGGATTCTTCTTTTCTCCGCGTTTATTCCTTTTCTTGCTCAGCTTGCGGACAGATTTCCGTTGTTTAACTTTGCAATAGTTATGTCCGAGGTAACAGGCGGATGCGCCTTCGCAGCCAAACGTTTACCGCCCTGCCTGCTTGCTCCGATCCTTTGCTGGTCCGGATTCGCCGTTCATATGCAGCTTTTGCCCTACATAAAAAGCATCGGTATGAAGCTGTCCGAATTCTGGATTTCAAGAGCCGTCAACTGCTTGCTCGCTTTACCGATTGCATACTTTCTTTTTAAAGCTTTCCCTTGTGAAGCGCAGGTTTTTTCGAATTTTTCCGATGTGGTCATAAAGCCGTATTCTGTGTCAATTCCTGCCTCGGCGGCAATGCTTTTGCTCGGTGCGTTTACCATAATCGACATTAATCTTGCAAGCGATAAAAAGATGTGATAAAATGATTAGGTAACAACTCATGCCGAAAGGACTGATAAAATGAAAAAGAAGCTTGTAAACTCCGAATCAATTACTCCCGTATGCAGACTTTGCTCTCACGGCATGATTGCTGCGGACGGTGACTGTGTTCTTTGCGTTAAAACGGGAATACGACAGCTTGATTCCTCATGCCGCAGCTTTAAATATGACCCATTGAAAAGAGTTCCCAAAAAAGCCGCAGGCATAGGTCATTTTACAGAAGAGGATTTTAAACTGTAAGCTACCGGAGGACTGTTTATGATAGTTATTGCTCCCGACTCGTATAAAGGAACAATGTCGGCAACAGAGGTTTGCGAGATAATAAAAGCGGAGTTTTTAAAAATCAGAGCGTCCGAGGATGTGAGATGCTTCCCGATTGCCGACGGCGGCGAAGGAACGGTTGACGCAATGCTTTTCAACGGCGGAGAACGAATTAATATAAAAGTCACAGGACCGCTTTTTAAAGAAGCAGACTCCTTTTACGGAATTCTTCCCGACAACACTGCGGTTATCGAAATGGCTGCGGCAAGCGGACTGCCCATGGTCGGCAGCAGAAAGAATCCGATGCTGACTACGACTTACGGCACAGGACAGCTTATTCGGGACGCGCTTGACAGAGGATGTAAAAAAATTCTTATCGGACTCGGCGGCAGTGCCACAAATGACGGCGGAATCGGCTGTGCCGCAGCTCTCGGAGCAGAATTTCTTGATCATGACGGCAATTTTGTTTCACTCAGCGGATCGGGACTTTCAGAAATCACCGACATAAATCTGACAAATATCGACAAGCGGCTTGCCGATGTTGATATCGAGGCTCTCTGCGATGTTGTCAGTCCGCTATACGGCAAAACGGGCGCAGCTTATGTTTTTGCACCGCAAAAGGGTGCAGATAACGATACGGTTAAAAAGCTTGACGGCGGTTTAAGAAATCTTGCAAAAATCACCGAAAAAGCAATCGGCAGGGATAATTCGAAAATTGAAGGCGCAGGCGCGGCAGGCGGACTCGGTTTCGGACTGGTCAGCTTTCTCGGCGCTCGTCTTGTAAAGGGTGCGCCGGCGGTGCTTAAGGCAACAGGCTTTGAAAATGCCGCCCAAAATGCCGATCTCGTAATCACCGGCGAGGGCTGTATGGACAATCAATCCCTGCTCGGAAAAGCACCGGCGGCAGTTGCCGAATTATCAGGAAATACTCCTGTTGTTGCAATAGTGGGAATGAGCAAAATAACGGATATGAGCGGTTCAAATATCAAAAAAATATATATTACCGACCACGATATAAGAAGCTTTGAACAGATAATCAGAGAATGCCGCAACGATCTTTCGGCGGCGGCGCACCGTGTTGCAGAGGATTTTTACAACCCATTGATTTGAAAATTTTCAACAGTTTCCACAGAATTTTCCACACTTTTTGTTAAAAATCCCGTTTTTTAATTTAATTTTGGAATATTGGGCATATTTTTGAAGCCTTACGCATAGTTTTCAACAGCCCCAAAATACCGAATAAAATATTTTATATTTTCCGAAAAACACTTGACAACACACGGTTCATAATGTATAATACTTGCCTGTAAAGAAAAAAACTTTACAGGCATTTTTTTGAAAGGACGAGTGAGATGAGTAAAAATCTTGACATAACCCTGTTGCTTGATTTTTACGGCGACCTGCTGACAGAAAAGCAGCGCACATTTATCAGCTACTACTATAATGACGATCTCTCACTTGCCGAAATTGCAGCCAACGAGGGCATAACCCGTCAGGGAGTGCGCGACGCCATCAAGAGAGCGGAAAGTCAGCTCTTCGGCATGGAGGAACGTCTTGGATTGGTTGCCCGATTTGAAAATATGAAGAGCGGTTTGAGCGAGATTATCGAGGTTTCCGATGAAATAGCCGCATACAACCGCCAAAACACACTTTCCAAGGAGATCAATGACGCAACGGCAAAGATCAAGGCCGTAGCGGGAACACTCCTTGCGGAGGATTATACTTAAAACAAGGTGGTGTGCCGAATGGCATTTGACGGTCTTTCCGAAAGACTTGAAGCCGCTTTTCAGCGATTGAAAAGCAAAGGCTCTCTGACCGAAGCCGATGTCCGCAGTGCAATGCGAGAGGTTCGTCTGGCTCTGCTTGAGGCTGACGTTAACTACAAGGTTGCCAAGGATTTTACAGAAAAGGTCACTAAGAGAGCTGTCGGAGAGCAGGTTATGGAAAGCCTTACTCCGGCTCAGATGGTTATTAAAATTGTCAACGAAGAGCTGACCGAGCTTATGGGCGGAACAAAAGCCCGTCTTGCGGTCGCCAACCATCCCCCGACAGTCGTTATGATGTGCGGACTTCAGGGTTCCGGTAAAACGACCCACAGCGCAAAGATTGCTTTGATGCTCAAAAAAGAGGGTCACAGACCGCTCCTTGCGGCTTGCGATATTTACCG
>DNGF01000083.1:0-159 GCA_003486665.1 Oscillospiraceae bacterium | reverse complement strand
CCCGCCGCTATCAAGCAGCTGCAGGTAGTCGGTGAAAGTATCGGTGTTCCCGTTTTTGAAATGGGTCAGACAAACCCCGTTGAGATCGCAAAGGAAGCTATCAAGCTTGCAAAGGATCACGGCTATGACTACGTTTTCCTCGACACGGCAGGCCGTCTG
>DNGF01000080.1 GCA_003486665.1 Oscillospiraceae bacterium | reverse complement strand
GCCGTATATTATCAATAATATTCCTTCAGCTTTCCGACGAGCGAGCCGCTGGTGTGTGCATGGCAGATAGCCATTGCGAGGGCATCCGCGGTGTCATCGGGCTTCGGTATTTCGTCAAATTTCAGCATGATCCGCATCATTTCCTGAACCTGCTTTTTCTCCGCCCTGCCGTAGCCGACAACGCTCTGCTTAACCTGCAACGGCGTATACTCGGCAATTTCAAGTCCGTGGAGCTGCGCCGTCAGCACGATAACTCCCCTCGCCTGTGCAACGTCAATAACTGTCTTTGCATTAGTGTTATAAAAAAGCTTTTCAATTGCCATAACATCGGGCTTGTAATTAGTCATAATCAAGTCAAGCTCACGATAGATAATCTCCAATCGCTTGTTGAACGGCGTCCCCGCCTTGGTCGTTATTGCGCCGTAGCCGAGAACCTTGAAATGATTGTTGCTGTATTCCAGCACACCGTAGCCGATTATCGCATAACCGGGATCAATTCCTAAAATAATCATTATTTCTTTTCTTCTCTTTCGCGGATTACCATTTTTGTCGGTGTACCCTCAAGACCGAAAACCTCACGGATCTGATTGTCAATATAACGCTGGTAGCTGTAATGGAACAGATCCTTGCGGTTAACGAAGCAGACAAATGTCGGCGGTCTTGTGGAAGCCTGTGTAATATAATAAATCTTAAGTCTTCTGCCCTTATCTGTCGGCGGCTGAACCCTCGCCGTCGCTTCGGCAAGTATATCGTTGAGCTTGCCCGTTGAAATTCTCATTGCATTCTGAGTGTCAACAAACTTGATAAGCTCAAAGAGTCGGTCAAGCCGCTGGCCCGTCTTTGCCGAGATAAAAATGATCGGTGCATACGACATGAACGAGAAATCATTCATCAGCTTTTTACGGTAGCTGTCCATGGTCTTGCCGTCTTTTTCAACCGCATCCCATTTATTTACGGCGATAATACACGCCTTGCCGAGGTCGTGAGCGATTCCGGCAACCTTTGAATCCTGCTCAGTGAAGCCCTCCTGCGCGTCAATCATGATAACGCAAACGGTTGCTCTTTCAACAGCCATTCTTGCGCGAAGAACGCTGTATTTCTCAATCGCTTCCTCAACCTTGCTCTTGCGGCGGATGCCTGCCGTGTCAATGAAAATGAACTTGCCGAACTGATTTTCAATCAGCGTGTCGGTTGCATCTCTCGTTGTGCCTGCAATGTTTGAAACGATAACTCGCTCCTCGCCTGCAATGGCATTGATGAGTGAGGATTTGCCGACATTCGGCTTACCGATAACAGCGACGCGGATTCTGTCGTCGTCCTCGTCCTCGTCTTCCTCCTCAGGGAAGTATTTGATAACCTCATCGAGCAGATCGCCCGTGCCGTGGCCGTGAACAGCCGAAACTCTTATCGGCTCACCGAGGCAGAGGTTGTAGAACTCATAGAATTCCATCGGCGGTTCACCTATCGTGTCGCACTTGTTTACACAAAGTACGATCGGCTTTCCGCTCTTGATGAGCATTGAGGCAACCTCCTGATCGGTCGCAACAACGCCTGTTCTCATATCCGTTACAAAGATTATAACGTCTGCACTGTCAATGGCGATCTGAGCCTGACGGCGCATCTGTGAAAGAATAACATCGTCCGAATCCGGCTCAATTCCGCCTGTATCAACTAAAAGGAAATTATGGTTGAGCCATTCGCAATCGCCGTAAATCCTGTCACGGGTAACGCCCGGCGTATCGTCAACGATTGAAAGACGCTGACCCACAAGCTTATTGAAAAGCGTGGATTTGCCGACATTCGGTCTGCCAACAACGGCAACTATCGGTCTTGCCATATTATCCCTCCTGTTCTCCTAAAATTTTATCAAGCATTTCATACCCGTCGTTCTCAACGGGAGTGACCTTTATTTCTAATTTTTGTGAAAGCTCCTCAACTGACATATCGTCTAGGAAAATATCTCTCTCGCTTCTCAGCGCAACCGCAGGAAAAAGTAACTCGTCATAAAGCTTTGTGTCTTCAAGTCCTGCGATTATATCTCTGCCGCAGAGAAGCCCTGCAACGGTTATCCTTTCGCCAAACAGTCTGTTCGTAATCTTGACAACCTCAATATGAATATTTGTGACCCTTTTTTCAACGGTCCTTGCGATATATTCAATCAGCCTGAATGCCGCCGCGCCCGTTACCATTGTAATTCGGCGCTCCTTCGGCAGAGCGTAGCCATCGGGAATATCCTTTATCGCTTCCTCGAATTCATGCTTCAGCAAAGCCCACATTCCGACGCCGTTTTCAAGCTGTATAAAATCGCCGTAACGGCTGCAATCGGGCATCGGCAGATCGGCATTGAGATAGAATTCATCCGATGCAAAAGCTATATTCATATTATTATAACACATAAATTGAGAATTGTAACTATCAATTCGCGAAATTACGTCTAAAGATTGCTCTTTTGTGAAAGGATTTAAGCCTGTCAGCCCGTCACGGTGGCAGGAAAGACCTACGGGAACAGCGGCAATGCTCTGAACGGACGGGTACATCTTGCCCAATTCCTCCAGAGAATAGGTCAGCTCATCGCCGTCATTGTAGCCGGGACACAGCACAAGCTGAGTGTTAAGCTTTATACCTGCATCGGCAAGTTTCCTGACATAATCAAGCACCTTGCCTGCTCGCTTATTACCCATCATTTTAACACGAAGCTCAGGGTTCATCGTATGGACGGAAATGTTCACTGGACTGATGTGCATTTCGATTATTCTGTCAATATCCCTCTCGCCGATATTCGTGAGTGTGATATAGTTTCCGAAGAGGAAAGAAAGACGCGAATCATCGTCCTTGAAGTAAAGGCTCTCGCGCATTCCGGGGGGAAGCTGATCGATGAAGCAGAACATGCAGTGGTTGGAGCAGGAATGCTTCTGGTCCCCCAGATAAGTGGAGAAATCGCACCCGAAGGGCCCCCGCTCCGGCCGCTGGACATCCCACTCCCGGATGCCGTCCGCGACCTTGGCTTTCAGGTGAAAGCTCCTGCTGTCGGTGTAGAAATCATAATCCAGCGTGTCGTTCAGCTCATTGTCGTCCACGCTCAGCAGTTCATCGCCGGGGCCGAGGCCCAGCGCTTCGGCCTCGCTTCCGGCATCGACACGCTCAATTTTGATCGCCACTCACTTTCACCTCCTGAAAACGCTTGAAAACAACAAGAAGGGGAAGGCGCTGCGCCCTCCCCTTCTGTACATAACACCAATGTGCCACCAATTCTGCGCAAATTAGCCCTTCTTGATGACTTCCTCGCCCTTGTAGTAACCGCAGTTGCCACATGCCTGGTGGGGGAGCTTCAGAGAGCCACAGTTGCTGCACTTGACCAGT
>DNGF01000207.1:3873-4073 GCA_003486665.1 Oscillospiraceae bacterium | reverse complement strand
CATTCTCCACGCCGACGTAGGTTATTTTGTATTTCGAGTTTACAACTATCTTTGCAAGAGGTCTTATGATCTTGTAAAGGAAGTGGCTCTTGTCCGAATCATAGTTGTATTTGTATGCCATAATGACCCTTCCTTTTTAATGGTGTGCGGAGTTTATTGAACATAAATGCTTATTTAAATCTTCTTTCCCTTTTTCTTTA
>DNGF01000207.1:249-3844 GCA_003486665.1 Oscillospiraceae bacterium | reverse complement strand
TTTCTTTAATTTTTTTCTCTTTTCACCGTCAGGTAATTCCATAGAAAAATGTGATCTTCTCCATGTTGTAGGAATAAACCAGCAAAAGCCTTTTTTTGCTGTGCGCTATGTACCATATATAATATATAACAGAAATCAAGAAAAGGATAATCATCAGCAAACCGAAAAATTCTGTTTGTCTTTGATCTGAGGTATCTATAAAGCAGGAAAAAATAACGAGTGAAAAATATGTTACAACAGGAACTAAATATGCGATATAGAACCTGACGATATATTTGTAGTATCTTGAAATTTGCATATATTCGTTGTTAAAAACAAATCCGAAAAATGCTCTGTATAAGAAGTTATGCGACTTTTTATATTTTTTCTTAAAGGATTTCGGTTTATCGGCAAAGAAGTAAAAGGACAGGATTTCTTTGCAAATAACAGTCAATATAATAAAAGCAACAAAAAAATAGGATAAAAATATCCAACGGTTATTAACCAATTCTGAAAATATATCCATGGGAATACATCCTTGTCTTAGCCGATTGTACCCGATTGTTCTTGCCGCCCCTTTAGGGGAGGCGAGAATAGATTTCTTCAAACCCTGGGTCGATATGCACGCCCCTATTAAGTCAAATTCAATTTGATATTAAATCCGATAAAGACTAATTGTAGTGCAGTAACTTCTTGCCTCCCCTGCAGGGGAGGTGTTGAGCGAAGCGAAACGGAGGGGTTAAATCTTTGATTTAATTTCATTATAGCTTGTAGGGGCGACCATTGGTCGTCCGCTTTTATTTTCCGCTAACTTTCGCGGACGTGCAATGCACGTTCTTATTGATTTTATCTGAATTTCTTGTTAAAAAAAGATTGAAAAAATCTTTTTTTAAATCCCCACCACCGCAAGCGGTCCCCCTCCCCTTGCTTCAAGGGGAGGCTTGGGAAATTACTGCAAATTTTTAACGAACCCCTCAGTCAGCTGCGCCGACACTGCGCTACCCTCAAGGGGAAGCCTTGGTCGGTTTCTGCTGACCGCTCTTACCGCCCTACAGGGGACATCGAAATACAATCATCACTTCAAATGCTCTTTGATAATTCCGAGCAGATACTCGGTTCCCGATTCAAGATCATATCCGCCGTTATCGACAAATATCGCGTCATCCGCCTGTCTGAGCGGAGCAATTTCTCTGTGGCTGTCCTGATAATCGCGTTTTTTGATATCCTCAAGAATATCATTATAATCCGCACTCTCGCCTTTTTCAAGCATTTCTTTGTATCTTCTGTTCGCTCTCTCCTCCACCGACGCAGTGAGGAAAATCTTTACATCGGCATTTGGAAGAACGACCGTTCCTATATCTCTGCCATCCATAATACAGTTGTTATTTGCAGCAATGCTTCTCTGCAAATCGAAGAGGAACTCCCTTACCTTCGGGATCGCCGAAACGTTTGAAGCACCCATCGAGGCTTCGGGCGTTCTGATAGCATCCGAAACGTCCTCTCCGTTGAGAAAAACGTGCTGTGATCCGTCAATGAACTTAAGCTCCACCTTAACATCGGGCAGAGTTGCAATTACCTTTTCGGCATCCTTCGTATCAATGCCCTTTCTTATCGAGTAAAGGCCGACCGTTCTGTAAAGCGCACCCGTATCCACATAGATGTAACCGAGTTTTTTCGCAATAAGCTTGGCTGTGCTGCTTTTTCCTGCACCGGCAGGACCGTCAATAGCAATGTTTATCGCCATAAATATACCTCCGTTATACGTTTTCACCGGCTAAGCGTCCGGTTGAAAATGCAATTTGTAAATTAAATCCGCCCGTGTATGCGTCAACGTCAATCACTTCACCCGCAAAGAACAGTCCGGGAAGAATTTTTGACTGCATTGTTTTAGGATCGATCTCAGAAATCTTAACTCCGCCGGATGTGATGATCGCCTCGTCAATCGGCCGGAAGCTTTTGAGCGTAACCCTGAAATTCTTAAGCAGCTCAACGAGTCTTCGCCTTTGCTCCTTGGTGATCTGATTAACCTTTTCGTTCGCCTTGATTCCGCTGAGCTTAACGACAACGGGTATCAGCTTTCTCGGCAAAAGTGCGCCGAGCGAATTGATAAAATCCTTATTAGTATTCTCCGAAAAATCTCTGAGAATTCGCGAGTCAAGCTGTTCCTCTGTAAGCGCAGGCTTTAAGTCTATCGAAACAACGTATCTGCCCGGCTCCATATCGCGGATTTTTGAGCTTGCCGAAAGAACCATCGGTCCCGATATACCGAAATGAGTAAAAAGCATTTCGCCGAAATCATCGAAGATAACCTTATTTTTCTTCTTTGTGTCAATGACCCTCATTGCAACATTTCTCAGCGAAAGTCCCATAAGGTCGGTACAAAAGCCCTCATGCGCGTTGAAAGGAACAAGTGACGGCTTCGGTTCGATTATCGTATGACCCGCCTGCTTTGCAAGCTCATAGCCGTCACCCGTTGAGCCTGTAAGCGGATAGGACTTGCCGCCGGTTGCGATGATAACCTTATCCGCCTGTATCTCCTCGCCGTCAAAGGTACGAACACCCTTAAGCACCCCGTCGTTTATAATAAGCTCCTTGGCTCTGCCGTGTATAATCTCCGCTCCGTCATCCGTTCCGTAATGAACGAGTGCGTCCGCAATATCGGTTGCCTTGTCCGAACACGGAAAGACTCTGTTTCCCCTCTCACATTTAAGCGGAACACCCATATCCTCAAAAAGCTCTATTGTATCCGAGGGCATAAAGTTTGAAAAAGCGCTGTAAAGGAATCTTCCGTTTACGGGAACGTTGGCAATAAGCTCGGAAAGCTCCTTGCAGTTGTTCGTAACATTACATCTGCCCTTGCCGGTTATTGTGACCTTTCTTGCAGGCTTCTCGTTGCGTTCAAGGATCGTAACATCCTTGCCCCTGCCCGATATTGTGCCTGCCGCCATAAGTCCTGCGGCTCCTGCGCCGATAATTAAAATCTTTTCTGACATTATAATCTCCTATAAAACACATATATAAATCCAAACACAGTTATTTTATAATAAATTTATGAAAATTGCAAGATAATTGATTGACTTTAATATCCTTTATAAGTTATACTTTTCATATATTTAAAGTATCGGAGGTCATATCCTTGAAAAAAGGTTCACAATATTTATGGTACAGCCACCCGGCTACCGCATGGGTCGAAGCTTTACCTATCGGCAACGGCAGCCTCGGAGCGATGGTTTTCGGCGGCGCAGAAACCGAAACGCTCGGCCTTAATCTTGATACGCTTTGGTCGGGTTCGTGCCACGGCTACAAGGTTGAAAACAAGGTTGAGCATTTCAAAAAGGGCAGACAGCTTATTCTTGAAGATAAAAAGGTTGAAGCAAGAGATTATATTGAAGAAAACTTCCATGGCGATCCGTCAGAGTGGTATCTTCAGCTCGGCAAGCTTATAATCACCTCGATGAAGAATATGTGTCCGAGAGATTATATCCGCGATCTCGACCTTGAAACAGGTATTGCAACCGTAAAATATAACTCAAGCGAAACCGACTACAGCCGCGAATGCTTCATCAGCTACCCCGATAAGGTTCTCGTTTGCAAGATGGCAGCCGAGGGCAAGAAT
>DNGF01000207.1:0-218 GCA_003486665.1 Oscillospiraceae bacterium | reverse complement strand
TCAGCAATGATCGACTGTGAGCTTCGCAACGAGGTCATGACGGACGGCAATACATATTTTCTTGACGGTATCGCTCCGACGCACATCGAAGAGAATGACGGCAATCCGATCTGCACATATGAGGACGGAGAAAGACAGGGAATCAGCTTCCGCTGCGCCTTTACCGTTGACACGGACGGTAAGGTGAAAGCAAACAAGAACCATCTTCACGTTACCGA
>DNGF01000272.1:806-2834 GCA_003486665.1 Oscillospiraceae bacterium | reverse complement strand
TCAAGGGGAAGCCTTGATTTTCATCGTGTAACGCTTTACCGCATTTTTCAAAATAAAATGTAATTTAATAAATCAAGTAAGGCGGAGCGATAAGGCTCCGCCTTGAAACTGCGAAAAATAATTAGAACTTAGCGTTGAGGAGATTGATACCGTCGATCTGTACGTCGAAGTACGGAGCTGAACGGAACTCTGACTCGTGGAAGTAGCCGTCCTTAACAACCTCTGTGTCGCCTGCAAAGTTAGCGTCTGTGTCAACGTCTGCCATGTAGCTTGTGAGCTTACCGTTAGCGTCAACCTTAGCATTCTTATTCTTGTCTGCTGTAACAGTTACTGTGAATGTGCTTGTATCGAATACGTGGAGTGTACCCTTATCAAGCTGAGCCTTAACCTCGTCGATCTTAGCCTGTGTATCCTTAGCGGCAGCCTTGCCGTTTACGTCTGTAAGAACAACAGAGTTTGTTGCAAGAGTACCTGTCCAGTCTGTCTGGATTTCCTTACCGTCCTGAGCCTGCTTGATCATGTACTCGAAGTACGGCTCCCAGTTGATTCTGGAAGAAACGATGAATGTGTTCGGGCAAGCGGAAAGTGTGCTTCCGTTGTAAGAAACGTTCGGAACACCTGCTGTTTCGCAAGCTGTCGGAGCGCCCATTGAGTCAGCGTGCTGGCTGATAAGCTTACAGCCGTTGTTGATAAGCTTTGTTGCAGCTTCCTTCTCAAGAGCCTCATCGTACCATGAACCTGTGAACTGAACGTCCATTGTTACTGTCGGGCAAACCGACTTTGCGCCGAGATAGAATGAAGTGTAACCTGAGATAACCTCAGCGTATGTGAAAGCGCCTACATAACCCATCTTAGCGTCCTCAGCCTTGAACTTACCTGCTGCGATCATTTCGTTGAGCTTAAGACCTGCAGCAACACCTGCAAGGTAACGTCCCTCATAGATGGAAGCGAAAGCGTTGTGGTAGTTAGCGAGCTTCTCGGTGTGAGCCTTAGTACCTGTAGCGTGGCAGAACTGAACGTTCGGGAACTCCTTAGCTGCCTTTATCATGAAGTCCTCATGACCGAAGCTGTCAGCGAAAACAACTGTGCATCCCTTGTCAACAAGGTCAGCAGCTGCATCGTAGCAAGCGTTCTGCTCAGGAATGTTTGTCTTCTTGATGATCTCTACGCCCATCTTCTTGCAAGCTTCCTCTGCGCCTGTCATAAAGTTGTTGTCGTAGGTTGAGTTCTCATCATGCAGGAAAATGAATCCTACCTTGAGCTGCTTCTTGTCAGCGTCGCCGTTGTTGTCCTTCTTCGTGCCGCAAGCTGCGAAAGCAAAGACCATTGCGATTGCCATGAGAATTGCGAGAATCTTTTTCATGTGTTCTTCCTCCAAAATTTTTTTATATAGCAATTTTTGCTACCGAGGTTATTTGCAGAACGTTATCTTGCCGTCATCGGTCATGGACTCGATCCTTGCCAGCGACTCAACTCGGACGCCCTCACTGCGAATGAGATCGCCGCCCTGCTGAAACGCCTTTTCGATAACTATTCCTGCTCCGACAATTTCCGCACCCGCCGATTTGATCAGCTCGATAAGACCGTTGAGCGCACAGCCCTGTGCAAGGAAATCGTCAATGATAAGAATTTTATCATCCTTATTAAGGAATTCCTGCGAAACGATAACGTCATAGGTCTTGCCGTGGGTAAAGGACTTGATCGGCGTCGAATAAACATCGGCGGCGATATTCTTGCCCAAAGTTTTCTTGGCGAAGACAACAGGAACATGAAAATACTGCGCAGTGATACAGGCAATTCCGATACCGGATGCCTCGATCGTGAAGATCTTATTCACTCCGCAGTCCTTAAAAAGTCTGTAAAATTCCTTGCCGATCTCATTAATCAGCTCTACGTCTACCTGGTGGTTAAGAAAACTGTCAACTTTCAGAACATTGCCCGGAAATACCTTTCCGTCTTTAAGAATTCTTTCTTCAAGAAGCTGCATTTCAAAGCCCTCCAAAATAAAATAAGCAGCAGGTCAAATCC
>DNGF01000272.1:0-786 GCA_003486665.1 Oscillospiraceae bacterium | reverse complement strand
GATCCCCACTGCCGAAAGACTGATCCACAGCATCTTGTATATAAATGCTGCTGATCATCCACCAATAGTAACAGTTAAGGCACTGTCGTAGAGACTGCCGGGCCATTCATCCGGCAATATATCGGCAATTTATTCTTATGTGCCGCCATGTCCTGACGACAACTATATTTTAACATAATATTAACATTTGTCAACAGTATCCGACAACAAATCATTTTTCTCTTATTGACAAGCTTTTTGTGAATTATTAACAATATTTTTGTTAAATCGTTGTTCACATATTTTTTACAATCCGCAAGTCCCGTATTTATTGCATTAAATCACCCTGTGTGGTAAAATATACATATATATTGTTTAGGAGCAAGGTCATGTCACATTTAATTGAACTGAAAAACGCATACAAAATATATAATCCCGGCGAAAACGAGGTCAGGGCGCTTGACGGAGTGGATCTGGAAATAGATCAGGGCGATTTTGTCGCAATAGTCGGTCATTCGGGTTCGGGCAAGTCAACGCTCATGAATATGCTCGGTCTGCTCGATGTTCTGACGAGCGGAACATACATTCTCAACGGCAAGGACGTTTCCGACATGGATGACGATGAGCTGAGCAGCATCAGAAATCGTGAAATCGGCTTCATTTTTCAGGGCTTTAATCTTATTTCCAGCCTCACGGCGCAGGGCAACGTTGAGCTGCCGCTGATATACAGAGGCATGAAAGCCGAAGAGAGACACGAGCTTTCCGAAGCGGCTCTCAAAAGAGTCCGTCTTGAAAAGAGAATGAACC
>DNGF01000099.1:1470-2844 GCA_003486665.1 Oscillospiraceae bacterium | reverse complement strand
AAAACGGCAATGACGATCGAAACAAACTGCGGTGTAAAAAATGTCCGTCTTTATTCGTTCAACGGCGAGGTAAGATCGGCGCAGGTCGATATCGGTAAGCCGGATTTTGACCCTGCAAGCATTCCGATGAAGACCGATACCTATATGATAATCGACCAGCCTGTTGATATCGGCGGCGAGTCAATCAATATCAGCTGTGTGACGATCGGCAATCCGCATTGTATCGTGTTCATGGACAATGTTGACAGCGTTGATCTCAACGAGTTCGGAGATAGGATCCGTAATTCGGGAATTCTTCCGGAATATATCAACACGGGCATTGCGCGAATGATTGATAAGAACACGATCAAGCTTCGCTGCTATGAGAGAGCGGTCAACGGCGAAAGCCTCGGCTGCGGAACCTCGGCTGCCGCGGCGGTTGTAATTGCCACGGAAATGGGTCTTTGCAGGAAGGGCGAGGACGTAACGGTCAAGATGCCCGGCGGTGATGTTGTTATCACCTACACGGACGAAACAATTCTCGTCAACGGCGACACAAGAAAGGTTTATGAGGGCGTAGTAGAGTATTAAACCCGAATCCTCAATTGCATAGCTTTTGCACCTTCTCCGATTTGTGAGAGGGTGCTTTTTTTGTGCGATTTGCTTGCATCGCAGAGGGTGCGGTCGGTTCCGGACGATTTTAAAACAAAACCGCCCGATTTCTCTAAAACTTTTGTCGGAAATTACCGTCAAAACATTGACAAATAAGGGATTATATAATAAAATAAAGATTGTTAAAAATTTGAACAAGTCGGAGGTTTTAACGCTATGGGATACACAATAGCTCAGAAAATTATCAAAAACCATCTGCTTTCCGGCGACATGACGGTTGGCAGTGAAATCGGTCTTCGAATTGACCAGACTCTGACTCAGGACGCCACGGGTACAATGGCTTACCTTGAGTTTGAGGCAATGGGAATTGACCGTGTTAAGACGGAGCTTTCCGTTGCATATATTGACCACAACACATTACAGACAGGCTTTGAAAATGCCGATGACCACCGCTTCATTCAGTCGGTCGCAAAGAAGAGGGGACTTCGTTTCTCACGTCCCGGCAACGGCATTTGCCACCAGGTTCATCTTGAGCGCTTCGGTATCCCCGGAAAAACTCTTATCGGCTCCGACAGCCACACCCCGACAGGCGGCGGTATCGGTATGCTTGCGATGGGTGCAGGCGGACTTGACGTTGCTGTTGCAATGGGCGGCGGCGCATATTACATAACAATGCCGAAGATGGTTCGCGTAAACCTCACGGGTAAGCTTCAGCCGTGGGTTGCAGCAAAGGATATTATCCTCAAGGTTTTGCAGATCATGTCCGTTAAGGGCGGCGTAGGC
>DNGF01000099.1:0-1453 GCA_003486665.1 Oscillospiraceae bacterium | reverse complement strand
CGGCGGAGAGGGAGTTAAGACTCTTTCCGTTCCCGAAAGAGCAACCATCACAAACATGGGCGCGGAGCTTGGCGCAACAACATCTATCTTCCCCTCGGACGATATCACAAAGGCTTTCCTTAAGGCTCAGGGCAGAGAAAAGGATTGGGTTGAACTCAGTGCAGACGATGACGCAGTTTACGATGAGGTTATCGACATTGACCTCAACGAGCTTGTTCCGCTCGCCGCTATGCCGCATATGCCCGACAACGTAAAGAGCTGTCAGGAAATCGGCAAGATTCACATTGATCAGGTATGTATCGGTTCCTGCACCAACTCATCTCTTATGGATATGCTCAAGGTTGCCGCTATTCTTAAGGGCAAGACGGTTTGTCCGTCAGTCAGCCTTTCAATTGCTCCGGGTTCAAAGCAGGTTCTTAATATGCTCGCTCTCTGCGGCGCACTTTCCGATATGATCGATGCAGGTGCAAGAATTCTTGAATCGGCTTGCGGTCCGTGCATCGGCATGGGTCAGTCCCCGAATTCAAAGGGTGTGTCACTGCGTACCTTTAACCGTAACTTTGAGGGTCGTTCGGGTACTGCGGACGCAGGTATTTACCTTGTCAGCCCCGAAGTTGCCGCGGCTTCGGCTCTCACAGGTGTTCTTACCGATCCCCGTGAGCTTGGCGAAATGCCCGAAATCGAGATGCCCGATGAGTTCATCATCAATGACAACATGATTACAATGCCAGCAAGTGTTGAGGATGCAGATTCCGTTGAGGTTATGTACGGTCCGAACATCAAGCCGTTCCCGAACTGCTCTGCACTCCCCTCTTCTGTTGAAGCGAAAGCCGTTCTTAAAGTCNNGAGACAGAGGCTATGCCTGAGGATATCACGGCTAAGGCTGTTCTTAAGGTCGGCGACAATATCACAACAGACCACATCATGCCGGCAGGCGCAAAGATTTTGCCCTACCGTTCAAATATTCCGTACCTTTCAAACTTCTGCTTCAAGCAGTGCGATGAAAAGTTCGCTGAGCATTGTAAGGCGGCAGGCAAGGGTATCATCATCGGAGGCGCAAACTACGGTCAGGGTTCGTCCCGTGAACACGCGGCTCTTGTTCCGCTCTATCTTGGAATCAAGGCTGTTATCACAAAGTCGTTTGCCCGTATCCACTGTGCAAACCTTGTTAACGCAGGTATCATTCCGTTCACCTTTGCCGATGAAGCCGATTACGACAAAATCAGCGTAAATGACGAGCTTTGCCTTGAGGGAATCCGTGAGAGCATTGCAAACGGCACCGATGTAACGCTCAAGAACCTCACAACAGGCGATAGCTACAAGCTTGACTATCAGCTTTCCGAGCGTCAGAGAGATATCCTCCTCGCAGGCGGCTTGCTTGACTATACAAGAGAGTCACAGAAGTGATTTGAAATATAAGGTTAGCAGAAATTTATCTTGGCGCCCCTGTAGG
>DNGF01000138.1 GCA_003486665.1 Oscillospiraceae bacterium | reverse complement strand
GACCTTGGTGATATAGCTCTGCTTTTCGCGCAGCTCGGGGTACTGGCACTCATTTTCATGCACAACAGTATCAATAATTCTGTAAAGGAAAGGCTCGTTGACGCCAAGGAGCTTCCCGTGGCGTGCAGCACGGCGCAGAAGACGGCGAAGGACATAGCCCCTGCCCTCGTTAGAGGGGAGCACGCCGTCGCATATCATAAACGTAGCAGCGCGGATATGGTCGGTTATGACGCGGAGAGACACGTCCATCTTGTGGCTCTTGCCGTAGTATGCCCCTGTCAGCTCGCTTACCTTGTGGGTGATATTCATAACAGTGTCAACATCAAAAAGCGAATCCACCCCCTGACACACAACAGCCAGATGCTCCAGCCCCATGCCGGTGTCTATATTCTTCTGCTTAAGCTCGGTATAGTTTCCTTCGCCGTCGTTGTCAAACTGAGAAAAGACGTTGTTCCATACCTCCATATACCTGTCGCAGTCGCAGCCGACGGTGCAGTCAGGCTTACCGCAGCCATACTCCGGACCGCGGTCATAGTATATCTCCGAGCAAGGACCGCACGGACCTGCGCCATGCTCCCAGAAGTTGTCCTCCTTGCCGAAGCGAACCATATGGCTCTCCGGAATACCGACTTCCTTTGTCCAAATGTCATAAGCCTCATCATCATCAAGATAAACGCTGATATAAAGCTTTTCGGGATCCATCTCCATTACCTTGGTGCAGAACTCCCATGCCCAGTTTATAGCGTCATGCTTAAAATAATCGCCGAAGGAGAAATTGCCGAGCATCTCAAAGTAGGTTCCGTGACGCGCGGTTTTTCCGACATTTTCGATATCGGGCGTTCTGATACACTTCTGGCAGGTTGTGACCCTTGATCTCGGAGGTGTTATCTCACCCGTAAAATATTTTTTCATCGGCGACATACCTGCGTTGATAAGCAAAAGGCTCTTGTCGCCCTGCGGAATAAGAGAAAAGCTCGGCAGTCTGAGATGGCCCTTGCTCTCATAAAATGAGAGGAATTTTTCTCTTAATTCATTAAGTCCTGTCCATTCCATAAATACAACTCCCTGTAATTTGAGTTTAAACAACAAATAATTATATGCCTTTATATATATTAAAGTCAATCACATTTTGTAAATTCCTTTGAATTTGACTCAAAAACTATTGTTCCGAGTAAATCGGTGCGGTAGGTTTTAATGCCGAATTCTTCGAGTCTGTTTACTACCGACTGATGCGGATGTCCGTAATCGTTATTCAGTCCGCAGCAAATCACCGCATATTCGGGATCGACGGCTTTAAGCCAGCTTTCACTTGTTGAGGTCTTGCTGCCGTGATGTCCGACATTGAGTATCGTTGCGGAATAATCAATGTTTTTCTTCAAAAGATCCTTTTCTACAGTCGCAGTCGCGTCACCCGTAAACATTACCGAGGTATCGCCGTAGCTTATTCTCGTAACCGCCGACATATCGTTGAGATTATCATAATCTCTCAGCGGAGCAAAAATTTCCATCTTCATTTCGCCGTACGAGAATGTTTCGTCCGGTTTTGCGGCAATGACATTCTCGGCATTTTCGGAAACGGCAACAAGGAATTTTTCATATGTTTTGCTTGTCGGGATAATCGGCTCCGGAATCTCCGGCATGATCACATCCTTGATCTCGAATTCGTACAACAGCTTCGTCATTGCGCCCATGTGATCGGAATGAGGATGTGTGACAAGAACGCAGTCAAGCGTTTTTATGTTCTGATTCTTAATGTAGTTAATAACAGTCTGCGCTGCGCCGACCTCACCCGAATCAACCAGAATCGCCTTATCGCCGCATTTCAGAAGAGTACAGTTTCCCTGTCCTACATCAATAAAGCTGACGTACATTTTGTCACGATCGCTAAGCTCGGTGTTCCTCAGCCCGACAGCTTCAAACACCTTATCGGATTCTCCCGTGAAACGGACAAAAACAGCCGAAACAACAGCGATGATCAGGAGAATAATTCCCGTGACTGCCTTAGAATTAATACTTCTTTTTCTTTTCATTTCTTCTGCCCTTACTGAAATTGCGGCTATCAGCTCTGCCTGAATTTACCCTTTTCGGCGCAACCAGACATTTTTCCGAATAGCCTATCAGATCATGTCTTCCCGCTTTTCTGAGAGCCTCCTCGACAAGATCTCGGTTTTTGGAATCGTAATACTGCAAAAGCGCCCTCTGCAAAGCTTTATCGTGCGGAGTTTTCGCAACATAGACCTCTTTCATTGTGTATGGGTCAAGTCCCGTGTAAAACATACAGGTCGAAATTGTTCCCGGAGTGGGATAAAAATCCTGAACCTGTTCGGGACGAATATGTCTTTTCTTAAGAAAAACAGCCAACTCTACCGCATCCTTTAAGGTTGAACCCGGATGCGAGGACATCAGGTACGGAACAAGATACTGCTCCTTACCGACAGAATTTGTAATCTCAAAATATTTCTTAGAAAACTCAATATAAGCTTCAATGTGCGGCTTGCCCATCTTATCAAGCACCGCCGCAGAGCAATGCTCAGGCGCAACCTTAAGCTGACCGCTGACATGATATTTAACAAGCTCGCGGAAGAATGTATCATCGGGATCCTTGAGCATATAGTCATACCTTATTCCCGAACGGATAAAAACCTTTTTGACCTTCGGCAAGGCACGAACCGTTCTCAAAATATCAAGATATTCGCTGTGATCGGCTTTAAGCGCCTTGCAGGGCGTCGGAGCAAGACATTTCTTGCCCTTGCAAAGTCCCTTTTCAAGCTGAACAAGACAGCTTGTGCGCCTAAAATTAGCTGTCGGACCTCCGATATCGTGAATATAGCCTTTAAAATTCGGCTTTTCCGTAAGCATTTTCGCTTCGTTAATAATTGATTCCTTGCTTCTTGTTGTAACAAATCTTCCCTGATGAAAGGCTATCGAGCAGAAGTTACAAGCGCCGAAGCAGCCGCGGTTGTGAGTTATTGAAAATTCGACCTCTTCAATCGCAGGTACGCCGCCCATCTTTTCATAGCTCGGATGGTATGTCCTCTCATACGGCAGAGAATAAACCCAATCCATTTCCTCCTGAGTCAGCGGAGGCATCGGCGGATTTTGAACAAGCATTTTACTGCCTTGGCGCTGTTTGATAAGCTTACCCCTTATGTGATCCTGCTCATCCTGCTGAATTCGGCAGGAAACAGCGTATTCCTTTTTACTCTTGCAGACATTTTCAAAGGACGGACACTCCGCGCCGTACAAGGGAGTATCGCGGACATCACAGGCATAAGCCGTTCCCCTGACATCCGTAATTGATGAAATAGGCTCTCCGTTGGAAAGTCTGCGGCAAATCTCAATCGTTTGATTTTCGCCCATTCCGTAAGAAATAAGATCAGCCTGCGAATCAAAAAGTATGCTTCTGCGGATTTTATCGTCCCAATAATCGTAATGTGCAAAGCGGCGAAGCGAGGCTTCAAGTCCGCCGATTATGATCGGAATATCACCGTAAAGCTCCCTGATTTTATTGCAATAAACAATTACCGCCCTGTCCGGTCTTAATCCCATTACCTTTCCCGGAGAATAGGCATCCTGACTGCGGTGCTTTTTTGCCGCAGTATAATGGGCAACCATCGAATCAATATTGCCGGATGAAACCATAAATCCGAGCTTCGGTCTGCCGAAGCGCAGAAAATCGTCATTCGTTTTCCAATCGGGCTGGCTGAGAAACGCTACCCTATAGCCCTCAGCCTCCATCACTCTCGTTATAATAGCCGCGCCGAAGCTGGGATGGTCAACATATGCGTCGCCCGAAACATAGACAAAGTCTACCTCGTCCCATCCTCTTTCCTTAACTTCCTCTGCGGTTATCGGTAAAAACATGAATTACTCCTCTTCATCTTCCTCGTAGGCGTCTGTTTCGATCGGGTTTTCAATCGGAGCGGAAGCGTTGCCGAGCGCGTTCATCTCCATCCACTGCTGTTTGGAGATAAGCACCTTTCTCGGCTTACTGCCCTCAAACGGACCTACGATTCCTTTCTGTTCAAGCTCATCTATAATTCTTGCGGCTCGTGCATAGCCGAGCTTCAGCTTGCGCTGCAGGAGCGTTGTGGAAGCCATCTGAGCCTCAACAACAACCTCAATTGCCTTGGGTATCATTTCATCGCCGCCCTCATCGGAATCTCCGTCGGATGATACCGAGGGCTTCTTTTCAATAACAGCCTGACGTTCGATTTCTTCCATAACCTTTTCGTCATACTGCTTTTCTTCACCCTGAGTTTTAATAAAATTAACGACGCTCTCAACCTCTTCGTCCGAGAGGAAACAGCCCTGAACACGGACGGGCTTCGAAACACCCACGGGACTGAACAGCATATCGCCGTAGCCGAGAAGCTTCTCGGCTCCTGCAGCGTCAATAATTGTTCTTGAATCGACCTGAGATGAAACCGAAAGCGCGATTCTGCTCGGAATGTTCGCCTTGATAACGCCTGTAATAACGTTTACGGAGGGTCGCTGTGTTGCGATAACAAGGTGCATACCCGCCGCACGCGCCATCTGAGCAAGACGGCAGATGGAATCCTCAACCTCGTGCGGTGCAGCCATCATAAGGTCTGACAGCTCGTCTATAAAAATGACGATATGCGGCATCGGTGTGAGCGTTTCGCTCGTTGCCGCAAGCTTATTAAAGCCCTTGATATCTCTGACTGCATTCTCCGAGAACATCTTGTATCTCTGCAGCATTTCGGTAACTGCCCAGCCGAGAGCGCCCGCCGCCTTTCTCGCATCGGAAACAACGGGAACGAGCAGATGCGGAATTCCGTTATATATCGTGAATTCAACCTGCTTCGGGTCGATCATCAAAAGCTTGACCTCATCGGGATTGCAGTTGTAAAGTATGCTGACGATCATTGAGTTAAGGCAAACGGACTTACCCGAACCTGTTGTACCGGCAATAAGCAAATGCGGCATTTTAGCAATATCGGCGCATATGGTGTTGCCTGTAATATCCTTTCCGAGTGCGACGTTGAGCTTACTCTTTGCGTTCCTGTATACAGGTGTTTCAATAATTTCTCTGAGTGAAACTGTCGCCCTGTTTCTGTTCGGAATTTCAATACCGATCGCCGATTTGTTCGGAATCGGGGCTTCAATACGAACACCCGATGAAGCGAGCGCAAGGGCAATATCATCGGCAAGGCTTGTGATCTTGCTTATTTTAACGCCTGCAGCCGGCTGTAATTCGTAACGTGTAACGGACGGACCGCGGCATATATCGACAATTTTCGTCGAAACGCCGAAGCTGTTGAGAGTATCAACAAGCTTGGTAGCGTTATTTTTGAGTTCTTCCTCATAGTTCGTTGCACCGTCACTATTAGCATATTTCAGACAATCGATCGGCGGCTTCTGATAGGTATG
>DNGF01000127.1:1853-2664 GCA_003486665.1 Oscillospiraceae bacterium | reverse complement strand
CCAAGAACCTCGCTTCGACGTATTCCAAGGTTCTCGGCAGTAATTTGGTAACGGAGCTGGTTATCAATAATCTTGATGATTTGCACGGCTATGATAAAGATAATATAAAGGATAATATAAAGCTTACGATCACATCCGACTCTCAGCTTATCGACGTGACCGTTAAAACGGACAGTCCCGATCTGTCGTATGAAATTGCTGATACTTTGTCGGAGATTGTACCCAAGGAAGTTGTTCGTGTTGTGAAGGCGGGCGCTATTGAGGTGCTTGATCATCCCGAATTTCCGGATAAAAAGTCCTCGCCCAAAACTATTTACGATACCTTGATCGGCTTTTTTGCCGGATTGATATTTTCGTTCGGATTTTTCTGTCTGAAAGCAATTTCCGATACAACGGTTTACGAATCGGACGATGTGAGCAGGATGCTGGACGTTCCTGTACTCGGATGTATTCCCGAAATTAAGAATGTGCCGAATACAAAACCGTGGTCGTTGAAAGAGGAGGGAGTTATAAGCTATGATGGGTAAGAAAGCCAATAAGGATAGCTCACAGGATAACAATTTTCTTCTCAGCTCACGTTCTTCTACGGAAATAAAGGAAGCGTATGTCAAGCTCAGAACGAACATGATGTTTTGTATGACATCGGACGGCAGCAGAAATTGCAGGACCTTTGCCATAAGCAGTCCCGGAAATTTTGACGGAAAGAGCGTTACGGCTGCCAATGTTGCAATAAGCTTTGCCATGCTCGGTAAGAAAACCCTGCTTATTGATGCCGATATGCGAAGCTCATCGCAAAGGCGCCTTTGGAAGA
>DNGF01000127.1:0-1824 GCA_003486665.1 Oscillospiraceae bacterium | reverse complement strand
AAGAACGCTTACCGGCTTGTGCGATTTTCTTGCCAAGATAAAGCCGCTTGAGGTTTTTTCGGTC
Source organism: Oscillospiraceae bacterium (assembly GCA_003486665.1). GTDB lineage: Bacteria > Bacillota > Clostridia > Oscillospirales > Acutalibacteraceae > CAG-488. The sequence continues at coordinate 1,760 of DNGF01000127.1, read as the reverse complement.
AATGACATTCCGTTGTCGATTGTCTTTACGGGTACGCTGCCGCCGAATCCGTCGGAGCTTTTGTCCACCGACAAGATGGCTGATTTTGTCAAAGAGTGCGCGGGTCACTATGACTACATTATAATTGATACGCCGCCGCTCAATAACTACGCGGATGCTCAGATCATTTCAACCTTTGTTGACGGAATTGTTCTTGTTGCGAAATCGGGCGGAACAAAATCTGCCGATCTTCAGTCGTCGATTGATTCCGTGAAACGTGCCGGAGGAAACTTCTGCGGCGTGACGGTGAACTGCATTAAGCAGAACAAATCCCGATTTATCAATTTAAAAGGTTCTTCGAGTAAAGGTAAATAAATATAATATAACATTCAACGTGCAAATTTTCGGGTTTGCACGTTTTTTGTTTATGATTTGTTTAATGTTAAGTTAAAAATCGAAAAAAAGACTTGAAATGTTGCTTTAAATGTGTTATCATTCTGTTAATAATAGGCAAATATTATCTGCATGATGAAGAATTTTGTCTGTTTACACAATTTGTGTGTGGTTTTTGCCAGGTTTCACAAGTATTATTTCAAAACGGAGGTAATAAAAATGTTGAAGAAATTCGGCAGAAAAGCACTGAGCCTTTTGCTGGCTTTTGTGCTGGTGGCGACAACATTTTTTATCTTTGATCCGAGTATTCTTATACCCGAATCGAAGGCTGTTGTCGATGTCAAGAAGTTGGTCAACACCGTTGAACCGACTGTAAAGTTCTATGTTCCGGAAGCGATTTATCTTAATCCGGTCATAGGTACGGGTTCACAGCCGTATAAGTTCCAGTACTTTATCGACAGTGATGAGAACGGAACGCTTCGTAAAAGCGCAACGCAGACAACGGGTACTGTGTATTTCTCGTGTGCTGCGGCGTGTTCTTCTATCTCGATTTCATGGGAGAATTCGACCGTTACGGCGTCGACAAACACTTCCACAAATCAGATTTTAAAGCAGACGATAACGGGCGGTACTACGTCTGTTAAGGACGGCAGGGTTAAGGTTACGGCAACATACGTTGTCGAGGGCAAGACATACTATGCCTATGCCTATACATATATGTATTACCCGGAGCTTGACCTTTTGACTGGTGTTGCTTCTTCGTATGTTTATAAAGCAACCATGAATGAGCCGAAGCTTGCTGCTTTCTCGTTTATTACGGGTGTTCATAAGGTCGGTAATATAACATCTTATACCGATTCAGGTGCCGAACGCGGCGTCAGCAACTATTACGATCAGTATAACGGAAACTCCTCATAGGGTTACTTCGGTATTTCTCCGCTTATTCCCGGTTGGGCTCACGTCTGGAGCGGCAGTGATCTTGTACCCGGCACGTCCGGAGCGATCTTTAAAACCGCAAACAGTGACGCGTGGATAAATGATCGTGACCTGATTTACGGCGAAACAACATCAAGCCTGCCGAGCAAGTTCCTTGAAGCAGGTAACGGCGGTGGTTATTTCCGTGAAAGAGATCGTGGCAGCGGAACAGACAAGACCTACGGCGGAGCAAGTAACGCATGGGGTACTCTCTATGTTGATACGAGCCGTGTAACGGACTACAATCAGATACCGAATCTTCGCGGCGGTTTTATCTGCCACTATTATCAGCGATGCGGTAAGCGCGGTGAGCTTGAAACCTTCGCTTCAACGGATAACGGAATTACGATTCTTAATAACGTTGACTTCCGTAACGGTGACGGTCACGGCTACGGTATGAGTGATGCCAACAA
>DNGF01000106.1:4160-4324 GCA_003486665.1 Oscillospiraceae bacterium | reverse complement strand
ATCTGAAATACTTAATAAGCGTTTCGCCTTTTATTGTCTGACTGCCCCTGGTAAGAATCAGCGTGTAGTCATTGTTTCTGTATTCAATTCTGTTGTCGATCGTGTATTCCAGTCCGTCCATATAATTAATCGCAAGCGCAAAGGTTTCGGCATCCGATCCAACA
>DNGF01000106.1:3331-4120 GCA_003486665.1 Oscillospiraceae bacterium | reverse complement strand
TCGACATTTTCCTTTTTCTCAACCGCCGAAACGAGCTTGCCTGCTCCGCCCTCTTTAAGGGTCTGAACATAGCTTTTGCCGTCCGCATCCTTTCCGTCCGGATTTATCGGACGAACCTTCAGGACGCAATTATCCATATCCGCTTCAATAATGTGAAGAAAATACATTTCAGAATAATCGTTTGCCGAGCAAAAGACAAGAAAATTTGTTGTACCGCTCAGCTCAGCCGAAGAAACAGGCTGTTCCTCTGTTGTGGTTTCATCGGATTCTGCGGTCGTTGCTTCCTTTGAAAAAATGCTTTTAAGTGAAATTTCATTGTGTTTAAGTATTACGACTGCCGATACGGAACCGAAAACTACGGCAAAAGCAAGAAAAGCCAAAAAGAACCTTAAAAGATCGCTTTTTTTATCCTGCCTGCTCGTTTTGAATTTATGACCTCTCAATGCCATCTATATCACTTTCTTTTCAAAATTACTGTTGATTTTTCATCAATATCCACCATATTTGCCGCCACTCTGCAGTTGCCGAGCAGATCATGAGCGTCACACCACTCCGACCTTACATAATACGTTATCGGATGCGGATTGCTGTTTGAAATAACAAGTATTGCCTCTTTTTCATTTTTTCTTGAAAAGGCAACGCAGCCTGCAACCGCGGATAGAATTTCAATTTTTCCGTCTTTGAAAACCGAATTTTCGTTTCTGACCGTGCCGAGCTTTTTATACCATTCGACAAGCTCCTCATTTTCCTTGCCCCACGGGTAACAGCGGCGGTTAAAGGGATCCTTAT
>DNGF01000106.1:1490-3312 GCA_003486665.1 Oscillospiraceae bacterium | reverse complement strand
CCTGCATCCCCGCCTCATCGCCGTAATAAATCGTCGGCACTCCCGGCAAAGCGAACTGCATCGCCGAAGCCGCTTCAAGAAGCATAACTCCGTACCGGTATTCCTTTTCTCCGAGGGAATGAGTGCTTTGCCACTTACGGTCGCGATAAGCACAGCTCTCCCCCGCAAGCGCGGTAATTGCTCTCATTGTGTCATGGGTCGAAATATGATTCATCAGCACGTCAAGAACCTCCTTGGGATAGTTCTCAACAATGCTCATTATTCTTGATGCAAAAAGCTCTGCGTTCGCATCCCGAATGAAGTCAATAACCGCTCCTGCGAACGGATAATTCATAACGCTGTCAAGCTGTTCGCCGAGCAAATATCGGCGAAGCTTGCCGTAGCTCGATTTGTTTGAAGCATCCTCCCAGACCTCGCCGAGAACAAGACCGTCAGCCTTTTCTGCCTTGACTGCCTTGCGGAATTCGTCAAGAAATTCATCGGGAAGTTCGTCCGCAACATCAAGCCGCCAGCCTGATGCGCCGAGTCTGAGCCACTTTCGCGCAATGCCGTTTTTGCCCGTTATATATTCAATAAAATCGGAATTATCCTCGTTAACCTCAGGCAGAATTTTAATTCCCCACCAGCTCTCGTAATCATCGGGCCATTCGTTGAATTTGTACCAACTGTAGTAAGGGGATTCTTTTGACTGATATGCACCCAAATCATCGTAGCGCGAATATTTGTTAAAATATTTGCTGTCATCGCCTGTGTGGCTGAAAACGCCGTCGAGCATAATTCTTATGCCGAGCTTTTCTGCCGATTTGCAAAGCGATTTGAAATCCTTTTCCGTGCCGAGCATGGAGTCGATTTTTTCATAATCCGCCGTGTCGTAGCGATGGTTGCTCTGCGCTTCAAAAATCGGATTGAGATAAATACACGTCACACCGAGCGACTTGAGATATCCGAGCTTCTGCTCAATTCCCCTTAGGTCGCCGCCGAAATAGTCGTTGTTAAGCACCTTTCCGTCTGCGGTCGGAACCCAGTACGGATCGCCGTCCCTGTCGGATCTCATAACCCTGTCCGAGGGAACATTCTGCTTCTTCGTATCGGAAAAGGCAAAGCGGTCGGGAAAAATTTGATATATTATTCCGCCTTTAAGCCAATCGGGCGTACAAAAATCCTTGTCGTAAACCGTAAGCTGCCAGTCATCGCCCTCGCCCTTAATAGCGGCAATTCCGTTGCCGACATGATAAATTCGGCTCGTACCCCACGAGGTATCATATTCAAAATGATAATTGCAAATTGCAGGATCCTCAGCGGTGAAATCAACCTTCCACCATTCTTCACCGCCGCCCTCCATGCAGTCCCATTGCATATCAAGACAGCGATATTCCTTTTCCTGTGCCTTTTTTATAATCATTCTTGCGGCATGGCAGCAAAAATCACGGGGCAGAATTATGCGAAAAGTGACCGTTTGCCCGGTTTTAACTGCCCCGAAAATGCTTTTATGATATTGAAGTCTTGAATTATAAGGAATATACATTAATCAGCCGAACCCTTGCTGCCCGTTGTAATTTCATCAGGCGTTTTTGTAACAATATTTTCAAAATACTTCTTGTCAATTTCCGTTTTGTCCTCATAAGCGGTCGTTTTTTCTTCGACATAGGGCGCTTCTGAAATATCAAGCAGTGCGTCCGTTATGAGAAAACCGGCAAAAACGAAAACGACAAAGAAAATTGCAATAACAATGTACTTCACCACGGGCATCCATGAGCTTTTCCTGTCCGTGCTGATAAAGTATTTCTTATTGTCGCTGTAAGAGGAGCGGAACTCCGTTACT
>DNGF01000106.1:0-1471 GCA_003486665.1 Oscillospiraceae bacterium | reverse complement strand
TTTATTATATTTTTGGTATTTTTCCATGCTTTTACTCCCAATAGCGGCATATAATATAATGTCGGCTCTTAAATTGGATTTACCATATTTTGATGGTTGAATACCGATTTTAACGGTCATATACTTTAATTAACGAGTCTATGAGGAGATGCGAAAATGGATATTCAACCGATAAGTAACAATAGATTTATAGTCGGATTAAGCTGTGACGAGATGAAAGACCTTGATATTACATACGATGAAATGGATTATTCGAATATTGAAACCAAGCGTGTGATCTGGACAATTCTCGACACGGTTAGACGTGACACAGGGCGCGATGTTGACCCATCGGGCAATCTGATGATTGAAGCCGCACCCGATACCGACGGCGGCTGTCTTCTGATGTTCACCGTTGCAAGCGGTCCGAACAAAAAGAGTGAAACAGTAATTTCAAAGGCAAACCCGACACGAATTTATGAATTTGAAAATCTTGATGATCTTCTTGATTTTATGCACTTTCTGCCGAACAGCTCCAGACGTGTATTTACCCGTAACAATAAATACCGCCTTGAGCTTCCGACGGAAACATCAACGGAACTCAGACGTATGCTGAATGAATACGCGAAATTTATCGGCAAGGACAGCCTGACCGTTGCACATACTCATGAGCATTGGGCAGAGCTTTAACCTCTCAGCGCCTTGATCGTTGCGCTCGGATCGGGCGAGCCGAAAATTGCGCTGCCGGCTACAAGCACGTTTGCGCCTGCCTCAACAGCGGTCGGTGCGGTCGTTTCGGAGATTCCGCCGTCAACCTGAATATCTATATCAATGCCTCGCTCTGCACATTCCTTACGCAGGGCGACAATTTTATCCATCATATCTCCCATGAATTTCTGACCGCCGAAGCCCGGTTCAACAGTCATAATAAGGACCATGCTGAGCTTGTCGAGATAGGGATAAACCGCTTCAACGGGAGTGTTCGGCTTAACCGCAAGACCTGCTTTGCATCCTCCGGCAAGGATCCTATCTATCGTTTCATCAATCGGGGAATCCGATTCAACGTGAAAATCAATTATATCCGCGCCCGCTTTAACAAAATCGTCAACATACTTAAGCGGCTCGCTTATCATCAGGTGGCAGTCAAAAACCTTGTCGCTGCACTTTCTTATGCACTTAACAACCGGCGCGCCAAACGTAAGGTTCGGCACAAAATGACCGTCCATAACGTCAATGTGAATCCAGTCTGCGCCGCAGGCGTCCATGCGAGCGGTTTCCTCACCCATTTTTGAAAAATCACAGGAGAGAATTGACGGAGCAATCAGTATCATAAGAAGCACCCTTTCTTTTTTGTTTGTTTTGTTAGCAAAGACTAAACTCAAAGTTTTTCTCTGCCGTTTCCCGATTAGCTGTGAGGCTGAAAAATGACATTCTTTTTGTAGGGACAGCCATCGGTCGTCCGCTTTTATTTCTGCTGACTTGGGCGGACGTG
>DNGF01000087.1:1109-7701 GCA_003486665.1 Oscillospiraceae bacterium | reverse complement strand
TTGAAGCCGAATGTGGCAGGGTTGCCTGTGTTAAGACGAAGCACCTTAATGCCTTCCTTATTCATTCTCTGGCTTTCAAGATAAAGCGGACCTCTGATGTCGGAATGAACCGGCTGTAAATTTTCTGAACGTTTGATTTCCATAGCAAACTCCTATCCGCCGCTGAAAAGCGGCAATTTTTATCTCATACAATATAGCACAGTTTAATGTATATTTCAAGAATAAAAATTGATAAAAAGTGAATAATATTGAATTTTACCAATTATATACATCGAAATGTGTTGAAACGTGTATATTTTTACACGTTGATGAAAAGCTTTTGCAAATTGAACAAATAATAAGCGTATATTTTGATGAAAATAACAAAAATATGCTGTCCTGATTATAACAGATTGACAAGCTCCGCAACCGTAAAATCGTTATACATTGCGTCGTCGAGAATATCAAGATTGATCGGGGAATACTCAACCTCTTTGGAATAGCCGTACAATATCCTTACGCGGTCATCAAAACTCAGCTGCGGTACGCCGTTATACAGCCTTTTTGCAACAATGCAGGCGAATATGCCGTATTTAACCTTTGTCAGCAGATCGAGATCAAAACACGCCGTCATCATGTAGCGCATAAGATAATATTTAAAAAGGCGGATAAAATCCTCACCGTATTTTTCACTGTTGTTATAAATTGCCGTTTCCTCGGAGAGTGAAAGCAGTTTGCTTCTGCGGCTTTCGCTGATGTATTCCATTTTTTCAAGAACCGCAACACATTCCGAAAAATCAACGGTGCTGTCACTGCCGAGCATATCTGCCTGATCAATTTCGCTTTGAAACTCGGCGGCGGAGAAAAGCACGGCGGAGAGCTTCATCTTAAGGTCAAACTGTTTGTTGTCCAGTATCGCAAAAAATTCATTTCGCTTTTCGGAAAGCAGATTGTATATTCTGTCCGGACTTTCAATGCTTTCGCCGAGGCTTACGTCTGTTTCGGGGGACAGCAGAATTCTTGCCGCTTCAGGACATCCGAGGCCGAGTCCGATTTCGCGGATCTCGCCGTAATCGTCAAAGTACCTCGGAAAAAGGCGGCAGGTGTCGCACAGTCCCGATTCACCCTTTTCAAGCTGTATTCGGCAAAGATTCTTTTCGTCAAGCATCGGACAGCGGCCGTCTGTGAGCGTAAAAACATAGCCGTCCTCATCCGTTGTAAGATGTTTGTCAAACAGCTTTTTCAGACTTCCGCTTTCTTCCTTGTATCTTTCGGCGGAAATATCGTCGATCTCTACATCCCAGCCGGCACAGCAGGTATCGGGACATTTGTCGGCAATACACTTAAATAAGTTGAAATAATTCGGTTTTACAATTTTCATTGTTATATCTTCCGTTCTTTGAACAGGGAATATACTGTTCTTTTTAAAAATGTTAATAAAATTGTAACACCTTGCAATTAAATGTCAAGTATAATATATACAATGTAATCGGGAATTATTTACATCTCGGCAAAAACCTGAAAGAGGGTTATTATAAATGAACAACTTTATGCAAAAGCTGTATAACTTTATGTACGGCAGATACGGCTTCGACAAGTTCACAGGGTTCCTTATTCTTTTGAATCTTTTGCTGAACGGTATCGGCTCTTTTATGAGAAACCGTATTGTATATTTTGTATTCTATTTTCTTGCGCTTGCGGTTTTCGGCTTTGCCGTGTTCAGGGTACTGTCGAAAAATATCGAGCGGCGCCGCCGAGAGGGAGAGTGGTTTGACAGACTGCTCGTCAGAACCAATTATACCGATAACATCAGAAAGATAAAGCGCTGGTTTAAAAGGCAGAGCCTGAGAATAAAATTTTTTAAAACTCACAGGTTCAGAGTTTGCCCGAACTGCGGCGAAAATCTCCGTCTTTCAAAAAAACGCGGCAAGCGCGAAGTTACCTGCCCGATTTGCGGGAATAAATTTAACGTTCATATTTTATTTTGAGGAAGTGTAATATTGCTGGGGTATGTCAGGGCTTACAGACCGGAGATGAAATTCAAGGACTATGATCTTTATAAGGGCGTATATTGTTCGCTTTGCAAGGCGATAGGAAAGCGCTACGGCTTGATTGCAAGGCTTACGCTTTCATATGATTTTACGTTTCTTGCAATTCTTCGCATGGCGGTCAGGGAAAACAAGATCTGTATGAGAAAGTCGCGCTGTTCATTTAATCCGATGAAAAAATGTTATGACTGTTCGGGAAGCAGCGTTGATATCGCATACACCGCCGATGTTTCTATGCTGACCTTTTACTATAAAATTAAGGATAATATCAATGACAGCAGATTTTTCAAAAAATTACTTTGCAAAATGCTGATGCCTTATGCAAATCATATATTTAAGAAGGCAAAAAGGAACAATCCCGTTATTGCAGAAAAGCTCGGCGAGCTTATGGACGAACAGGCACGGGCTGAGAAGCGCGGAGCGGGAGTGGACGAGGCTGCGGACGCGAGTGCAAAAATGCTTGCCGAAATGGTTTCAACTGACATAGAGTCGTCGGACGATAAGGCGCTCAGATGGCTCGGATATTATCTCGGTCGGTGGGTTTATCTTATAGACGCGGTTGACGACTGCGAGGATGATATAAAAACAGGCAGTTTCAATCCTCTGAAAAAACGGTACAATCTGCCGGATTTTAAGGAATACTGCGAGAGAATGCTGTCACTTACTGTCGGGGAAGCAATAAATAATATGAATAAGCTGGAAATTTACAGATTTTATGATATAATAGATAATGTTTTGAATTACGGAACCGAATGTTCCGCAAAAAGAGTAATTTATAAGGAGGTAGATCGTTGTGAAAAATCCGTATGAGGTTCTCGGAGTAACTTCTTCCGCAAGCATGGACGAGGTCAAGAGAGCATACCGCGACAAAGCGCGTCAATACAGCGAAAATCAGGCAAAGATGAATGAGCTTAACGACGCCTATGATTTTATTGTTAACAATCTCAGCGGCAACAGAACGGACACCTCCTATGCAGACGGCGGATTCGGAGCAAACTCCTCGGCGGGGCAGACCTCGGAATTCGGCGATATCAGAGCAAAGCTCAACAGCGGCAGAATTGACGATGCCGAGCTTCTGCTTGACGGAATACCTTATCAGCGCAGAAACGCCGAATGGTATTATCTCAAAGGAACCATTCAGCATCGAAGAGGCTGGCTTGAGAGTGCGCTTGAAAGCTTTAAAAAGGCTAAGGAAATGGAACCCGGCAATTCTGAGTACGAGGCTGCTTATAATCAGCTCGAACGCGAATCAAAGGGCAATTTCAGAAAGAGCAGACAGAGCGATGATAATGACGGCTGCTGCAGTCCGTGCAATATCTGCTCCTCTCTTATGTGCGCCGATTGCTGCTGCGAATGTATGGGCGGCGATTTGATAAGATGCTGCTGACGGTGATTTGCTTATGAAAAATACTGCTAAAACTGCTTTGGGCGGAATGTGTATAGGACTTTCTGTGGCGCTGATGGCTCTTTCCTCAATAATTCCGTTTTTGACCTATGCGATACCTGCGCTCGCGGCGGTTCTTGTAATGTTTATGAGAATCGAATGCGATTGGAAATGGGCGCTCGGCGTTTATATCGGCACTTCCGTGATCAGCGCCCTTATTCTCCCTGAGAAAGAGGCGGTGGCTATTTACATAGCGCTCATCGGCTACTATCCGCTTATAAAGCTTATTTTTGTACAGCTGCCGAAGGTGATCGGCTATATCGTAAAGGCGGTTTTCTTTGTCGGAGTTATTGTTGCAACATATTATATAATAATGCACGTTTTCGGAATCTCGACCGAGCTTTTGGAGGATACGCAGGGATTTATGATTCCGCTGCTTGTTGTTCTCGGATTGGCGGCGTTTATTCTGTATGATATCGCAATTGAAAAGCTTGAAATAGCCTATTACAGAAGATGGCAAAAACAGTTCAGAAAATTGTTTAAGAAGCACTGATTTATCGGTGCTTCTTTTCATATATGCCGACTTGTCCGCATATATTGTCTTCGGGAGGAATCAAGATGAGGAAATACCTGATACTTTGCTCGGTGCTGATGGCGGCAATGATTGTTCTTCCGCTGACAGCTATGGAGAAACAGCACAAAACGGTTGCCGTAGATGAAAAGAACACTGCCGCCGCCGACAGCGGTGTTATAAGCGTAATGAAAAGCGAGAGCGGAAAGGTCGAAAAAACCGATATAAAGGAATATACGGTCGGCGCACTGGCTGCGGAAATGGACATGAACAGTCACGAGGAGGCGCTTAAGGCGCAGGCGGTTGCGTGCTATACATATGCGTTGTATTGCAGGGAACGGGAAAACAAGGAGGAGCTGAACGGAGCGGATATTTCCGATGACTCTAAGGTTCATCAGGGATATCTTAATAAGGACGGCAGGAAAAAGAAATGGGGAGATAAATATGAAGAATACGAGAAAAAGGCAGAGAAGCTCGTTGACGAAATTCTCGGCAAAAAGATGACATATGACGGCAAGCCGATTCTTGCAGCATATCATGATCTTTGTTCGGGAAGAACCGAGAGCGCAAAAACAGTATGGGGAGAGGATATTGCTTACCTTCAATCGGTCACAAGCGACGGCGACAGGCTTTCGCCGGATTATGAAGAAACGCTGGGATTCGATAAAGAAAAGTTCAAAACCGCCATTCAGACCATAGACGGCATAGAGCTTCCCGAAAACTGCGAAAAATGGTTGGGAAAAACGGATAAAACCGACACGGGCTTCGTCAGATCCGTTGAGATCGGCGGAACAAAAGCGGACGGAAACGATATAAAAAAAGCTCTGGGCATTTCAAGCAGGAACTTTTCGATAAGCTATAAAAACGGAAAGTTTACGGTAAAAACGATCGGCAACGGACACATGGTCGGAATGAGCCAGTACGGAGCGGACTACATGGCACGGCAGGGCTCGGATTGGCAGGAGATATTGAAGCATTATTATACAGACATAAAAATAGAGTGAAAAATAATATAATTTTCCATGAAAATAATTTGTAAAAACCCTTGCTTTTTTGCAGGAATATGTTACAATAAAGTCAAATCAACCAGCAAGGAGGTAACAACAATGGCTTTTAAGATTACAGACGACTGTATTGCTTGCGGTGCTTGCGAGGCTGAGTGCCCGGTAGGCGCTATTTCCGAAGGCGACGGCAAGTATGAGATCGACGCTGATGCTTGTGCATCCTGCGGCGCTTGTGCCGATGTTTGCCCGGTCGGAGCTCCGACAGAGGAATAATTAAAGCTTTGTGATGTTTAACGGAGCGGTTGAATAATCATTCCACAATGTGATTCGCTTCAAAAAACATAATAAAAGATCAAAGACGCTGTGCGTATCGAAAGGTATGCACAGCGATTTTTGTTATGCCGATAATAAAAGCAGCCGCACAGTTAAGTGCAGCCGCTCTGAAACTGATTCGATATTTTTTGAATTTGTGCTACGGTAACGAGATACCTTTTGCTGTAAAACAAACGTGTTATCTTGCTTCGCTCATATAAACATCCATTAACTTGCCCGACCATTCTTCATATGTAGCGTATTGTCCGTCGGTACCTTTTGCCGTCCACATATATTCTGCCATTTTGCCAACGCCCTCGTTTGCGATTTCTGCCAACTCCGAAATACTTGAAGTCGGTGCTGCGTCCCTGATCTTTTGCGCGTACTCGTTATATATCGTTTCATATTTTGAAACGCCTTGAGCGGAGTGCGCTTTTGTTTTGTCGGTGCTGCTTTTTTCAGACTTTGATTCGGTCGGTTTTGGTTCAGCCTGTTTTGTGGTATCTTTTGAAGCTGACGGCGCTGTGCTGTCCTCGCCCGGAGCGTCAATATCAATGCTCATAATATTGTTTCCTTCGTATTTAATCGAAACGTGCCAGCCTGCGCCGTTGTCGGCGTAATAATAGTTATCTCCCTTATTATAATTAACCGTAAAGCCTTTATCGGAGCAAGCCTTTACATAATTGTTGTAGTCCTCTCTGCTTGTGTTTCCTATATAAACCAAGAAATTATCATCGTATTCATGAGAAAACTTACCGATCGCAGATTTAGGCACAGGCAGCTGCTTGCCTGCCTTGCTTGCAGGCCATGTGACAGCGGACATCTTTATCGGCTTTGCCAATTCGATTTTCATTTCATCTTCACTGCCGTAATGACTCAGGCTCAGCTTGTAGCCCTCGGCATTATAAGCTCCGTATGACGTGGAGTCCGATTCCGCATCAAGTGCGAATCCTTTTTCCTTGCAGGCTTCAATATAATCATTATACTGCTTTTCGGAAATCTTATCTATGTCAATCCAAAGCTCTTCGGAGGAGTTCTTGTGAATCTCACCCTTATCTTTAGGCGGTTCGGGTAATTGTGAGCCTAAAATTATATCGCTCCAGTCGATTCTTTCTGATTTTTCGCCGCTCGAAAATTTGCCGATAATAGCAATCAAGGCTATGGCAATGATTACATAAAACCACCATTTTTTGTAAATCGGCTTCTTTTTCCTTGGATGCTCAGGGGAGCGTACAGCCGCATTGTTCGGTTGTACGAAATTCTGAGCCGGCGCTCCGCAGTATTCGCAGAAATT
>DNGF01000087.1:0-1067 GCA_003486665.1 Oscillospiraceae bacterium | reverse complement strand
GCATTTTGAACAAAACATTTTAATGTCTCCTTTTCTTTGAAAAATTAATCTAAATGATAATGTCGTTTTCCTTTATTCTTCTTTTACCTCCTTTATGAATCTGACAAGCGCAAAAACGGCTTTGTCGGACAGCTCCGGCAGTGTGTTTTCGTTGGAATCCTTAACTCCGAGCAGAAAGTCCGTACTGACATTTAGAAGCCGGGCGATGTCAACGATGTGCTGAAGATTCGGAACAATATCTCCGCTTTCCCAACGTGCAACGGCTGTCCTTGAAACATCGACCGCTTCTGCGAGGTTTTCCTGAGTGAATCCTGCAATCTCGCGTGCAAGCCGAATTCGCTTTCCGATATCCGTTACAATCATATTTTTACCTTTCCCAATACTTTGTTTATTCTTTTTTTAATCATAAATCATCCTCCTTTTTTGATTCACTCAAAAGAGGACTTGTAATTTTCGCGAATGCAGCATTATTATATATTTTTTATTTTGGTATAAACAGCAACCGACGGTAAAATTTGTAAACCGTGGGTTAATTCAGGATTTTGATTGACAATAGCCGGCAGTGATGATATAATTATAGAAATTCTAATTTTAGACTATTTGGAGGACGCTATGACTGCAATAAAAATGATAGCGATGGGGAAAAAGCTTTCGAATATTTACGGCGGACTTTCTCAGCCCTTGTGCAAGAAATACGGAATTAATCAGTCCTGTTTTGATGTGCTGATGTTCTGCGCCAATAACCCTGAAAACAATACGGCGAGGGATATATGCGCCGTCAGGGGAATCAAGAGCGGAATTGCTTCCGTTGCAGTTGAAACTCTTATTCAAAAGGGCTTTCTTGAGCGTATGGACGATCCCTCGGACAGGCGGATTCACCGCCTTGTGCCGACCGAATCGGCACAGAGCATAATTTCGGACGGCAGGGAAATGCAGAATAAATTTATTTCGGCACTTAAAGCAGGAATTTCTCCCGAAGAAGAGAAAGTGTTCGAAAGAGTGAACGAAAAAATTCTTAAAAATGTTGAATTGCTCGGTCGGGAGGGTGTCTGATGTTTTTTAAAATT
>DNGF01000044.1 GCA_003486665.1 Oscillospiraceae bacterium | reverse complement strand
AAGCTATCGCGCACACGGCTACGATTTCCTTTCGATAACGGATCACAGACGTTACTATCCGTCGCTCTATGCGATTGAGCAGTTCAAGAATATTCCCACCGAAATGAATTTGGTCATGGGCGAGGAGGTTCATCTTCCGCCGATAAAGGGCTTCAGAGTTTGTCCGCATACAATAAATTTCGGCGGCGAATACAGCATCAATTCTCTTGTCGAGGATGAAGCTGTTGAAGAAGTCGGAAAGGATAAAAAGGTTCGAGCTACCCGTGACGATTGCCCCGATGTTATGACCCGTGAGGAGTTCGAGGATAAAATGACCGAGCTTGCAAAGGATTTCAAGGTTCCCGATAACGTTGATCCGCTCGTTGCTTCAACTCTTAAATGGATCTATGATGAAATTAGAAAGGCAAACGGACTCGCAATTTTTGTTCACCCGACCTGGATAACAGGCAACACCTTCCATGATTCCGATGCGCTTAACGATTGGCTTGTCGAGAACAAAATTTTTGACGCATTCGAGGTTCTCTGCGGTGAGAATTATTTCGAGCAGAACGGATATCAGACAGTTCGCTATTATGAGGATAAGGCAAGAGACTACAGATATCCCGTTGTCGGCAGTACCGACAGCCATAACTGTACGCCCGAAAACCGCAATGCTTATATTTGCTCAACAATCGTTTTCTCGCCCGAAAACGAACGCAAGGCAATAATTGATTCGATCAAGAATTTCCGTAGCGTTGCCGTTGATACAATAAGCAAGGAATTCCGCCTTGTCGGTGAAATGAGATATGTCCGCTATGGCTGTTTCTTGCTCAAAAACTATTTTCCGATTCATGATGACGCGTGTTTCGAAGAGGGCAGAATGATGAAACAGGCAATTTACGGCACTGACGATGAAAAACAGGCGGCAACCGTTATGCTCAGCCTTATGAACGGCAGAATGAAGAAAATGAGAGAGAAGTATTTTTCATTTTAATTTAACATAATAAAACGACAGCTCCCGACCTAAAACAATCGGGAGCTGCTTTTTCATTTTTTGTATCTGTTCGGAACCTCGGTCTGCTTGAGGATATAATCAATGCTGACGTTATAAAGCTTTGAAAGTGCCACAAGAATTTCATCCGTGAGCGGCTGAGTTCCGGTTTCGATGTAGCTGTATTTCCTTTGAGTAATGCCTATTTTATCCGCAACCTGCTGCTGCGTCATGTCATGATCCTCTCTGAGATCCTTTATCCTGTTATCCATTCTAATCACCGAAAATATTTTATAATAGATAAATATTATCTATTGACTTTTAGATAATATTTATCTATAATACAAGTTGTTGACAAAATTTGTCTAAATATTATAAAAGGATGATGAATAATGATGGGAAAATGTTCTGTATGCGGAGGTCATGTAAAAAAGGGAGAAAAATATTGTCATAACTGCGGTGCTGATCTTACATCGCAGCTTTTAAATGCGGATAATATGTCCGCGAAGCGTAAAATACGATTTAATAAAAAAACAAAGATATTGTGTATTATATTATCATTGGCAATATTGATACCGTCAATATCTGCAATCGTCTACAGATCAAAATATACGATTATTGATGTAAGCGATTATATTGGAGTCACTTTCAGCGGAAGAAACGGATACGGTAAGGTAGAAGCTTTCTTTATACCTGAAAATGAGTTTCGTGCGTTGCTGAGAAACAAGAGTAGAAATGTATCTGAAAAATGGAGTGATTGGGTAGATGTAGGAAAAATCGTCAAGTTGGATGTAGATAGAGACAGCCATTTATCGAATGGGGATAAAGTTACTGTAAGTTTAAGCTTTACCCGTCCTTGTAGCACCCTTGACTTTAAAGAAATGGGAATCATTTTAAAAAACACAGAAAAAACTTTTAAAGTAAGCGGATTGGAAAATTATGTTACATTAGATTTAAGAGAATATTCTGTTGTTAAATTTTTTGAAAAAAACGGTGAAGGTGAAGCTTGCTTTTTCCTTCTTGAACCCGAAAAATTATATAGAGACTTGTGGGATGCGGCAGGTGTGTATGTCCCGGAGGATGACAGTATATTTGATGATCCGGAATATGTAAATGATAATGGTGGAACAGAAGCATCGGATATTGTAGCCTATTTTGAGCCCGATCTCAGTAAAAGCAGAAATCTCTCAAACGGAGAAAAGGTTAAAATAAATCTTGATGAAGATTTCTATATGCAGCATGGCATAAAATTTTTGCCGGAGAGCTTGGAGTACACTGTCAGTGGGTTGGAGTGATACAGAAGCCGAGTATATTTAACAGATTATGAAAATGGATTTGTAAACATTTAGCGCCCCCGTAGGGTAGCGCAGTGTCGGTGCGGTAGTGACTGAGGTGTTTATTTAGAATCCGCAGCAACTTTCCAAGCCCGCTCCCTTGTTGCAAGGGGTGGGGATAAAGAAAAATAAATAAAAAATCACGGCACGATGGGTTTATCGTGCCGTGCATTTTTTGTTGGTCGGTAATTATTTGATTACTATATTATTAACTCCGTGCTCAAGTATGATGTTTATCAGCTCATTTCTTGAGCAATTCACAGTCGATGAAATCTTGTCAAGCTCGGTGAGAATGTCCTCTCTTATTCTGACGGATATCACACGGTTGCCGTCCTCGCCCCTTTTTTTAATAACAAGCGGTTCGTTCTTAAATTCTTTCATAAAGCAACACCTTTTTTAAAATATATATATTATTTTATATTGACATA
>DNGF01000134.1:3153-3291 GCA_003486665.1 Oscillospiraceae bacterium | reverse complement strand
CCTTGCAATGGGCGGCAAAACGATGAAGCTCAAATACGGTCACAGAGGAGTTAACCAGCCGGTCAAGCAGCTTGAAACCGGCAGAACCTATATTTCGAGCCAGAACCACGGTTACGCTGTTGTTGCGGACAGCCTTGA
>DNGF01000134.1:0-3080 GCA_003486665.1 Oscillospiraceae bacterium | reverse complement strand
CAACGAGGGCATCCGCCACAAGACCAAGCCGTTCTGCTCGGTTCAGTTCCACCCTGAGGCTTGTTCGGGTCCGAAGGATACAAGATTCCTGTTTGACAGGTTTATTTCAATGATGGGAGGAAAAAACAATGCCGCTGAATAAAGACATTAAAAAGGTACTTGTTATCGGTTCCGGTCCCATCGTTATCGGTCAGGCGGCTGAGTTTGACTACGCCGGTGCACAGGCCTGCCGTGTTCTCAAGGACGCGGGACTTGACGTTGTGCTTGTCAATTCCAACCCTGCAACGATCATGACGGACAATGCGCTTGCCGACGAGATTTATCTTGAACCGCTGACGCAGGAAACCGTCAAGAGAATTATTGAAAAAGAGCATCCCGATTCTATCCTTGCCGGACTCGGCGGACAGACGGGACTTACAATAGCAATGCAGCTCGCTCAGAACGGCTATCTCGAAAAGATGGGCGTTAAGCTGCTCGGCACCAATGCCGAAGCCATTGACAAGGCGGAGGACAGACAGCTTTTCAGAGATACGATGCTCAAAATCGGTCAGCCTGTTGTTCCGTCCGATATTGCAAACACCGTTGACCGTGCGGCTGAGATCGCGGAGGAGATCGGATATCCCGTTATCATCCGTCCCGCGTTCACCCTCGGCGGCGCAGGCGGCGGAGTTGTTTACAATGAAGAGGAATTAAGAATCATCGCATATAACGGACTGGAGCTTTCGCCAATTAATCAGATCCTTGTAGAGCGCTTTATCGGCGGCTGGAAGGAGATCGAGTTTGAGGTTATGCGTGACAGCGTGGGCAACGTTATCGCTGTCTGCTCGATGGAAAACTTTGACCCTGTCGGAGTTCACACGGGCGACAGTATCGTTATCGCGCCTGCCGTTACGCTTTCGGATAAGGAATATCAAATGCTGCGTTCAGCTTCGCTCGATATCATCACCGAGCTTGGCATCGAGGGCGGCTGTAACTGCCAGTTCGCACTCAATCCGGAAAGCTTTGAATATTCCGTTATCGAGGTTAATCCGAGAGTTTCGCGTTCATCGGCTCTTGCGTCAAAGGCAACGGGTTATCCTATCGCAAAGGTTACTACCAAAATTGCGCTCGGCTACACGCTCGATGAGATCAGAAACGACATTACGGGCAAGACCTGCGCCTGCTTCGAGCCTACGCTTGACTATGTTGTTGTCAAGTTCCCGAAGTGGCCGTTTGATAAGTTTGTCGGCGCAAGCCGTAAGCTTGGCACTCAGATGAAGGCAACCGGCGAGGTCATGGCAATTGCTCCGAGCTTTGAAATGGCGGTCATGAAAGCTGTCAGGGGCGCCGAAATATCGCTTGAAACACTTAATTACAATAAATTTCCGGAGAACATGGACGTTGTTGAACGTCTGCATGAGCAGGACGATCTGCGAATTTTCGCTGTGTTCAAGGCTCTCAAAGAGGGCGTAAGCATCGAGAAAATCCATGAGATCACGATGATTGACGAGTGGTTCCTCGGAAAGCTCAAAAATCTTGCCGACTATGAAAAAATGCTTCAAAGCGGCAAGCTTGACAGGGACTACTACGAAAAGGGCAAGAAGTACGGCTACAAGGATTCGACAATTCTAAAAATGGCAGGCAAGCTTCCCGAAAAGACGCTTGACGCCGTTTACAAGATGGTTGATACCTGCGGCGCGGAGTTCAAGGCGGAAACGCCCTATTTCTATTCGACATACGACACCGACTGCGAATCGCGTGAAATCAAACGCGGTGAAAAGAAGAGAATTATCGTTCTCGGTTCAGGTCCTATCCGTATCGGTCAGGGTATAGAATTCGACTATTCCTCCGTTCACTGTGTATGGACTCTTAAGGAACTCGGCTACGAGGTCATCATCGTGAACAACAACCCCGAAACGGTTTCGACAGACTTCGATACGGCGGACAGACTTTATTTTGAACCGCTCAATGACGAGGATGTTATGAATATCATCAAGGTTGAAAAGCCCGTAGGCGTTGTTGTTGCGTTCGGCGGTCAGACGGCAATCAAGCTCACAAAGTTCCTTGACGAAAACAATATCCCGATTCTCGGCACATCGGCAGAGGGCATTGACATTGCCGAGGACAGAGAGCGCTTTGACGAATTGCTTGAAAAGTTCGGTATCAGCAGACCGAAGGGCCAAACGATTATGGACACCGAGGATGCCGTACGAGCCGCAAATGAGCTTGAATATCCCGTTCTTCTTCGTCCGTCATACGTTATCGGCGGTCAGAACATGACTATCGCATATAACGACACCGATGTTAAGCGTTATATGGATATCATTCTCTCGCAGAAGATCGAGAACCCTGTTCTTGTCGATAAATACATGATGGGAACGGAGCTTGAGGTTGACGTTATCTCCGACGGCAAGGATGTTCTTATCCCCGGCATAATGGAGCATATCGAACGTGCAGGCGTTCACTCCGGCGACTCGATCGCGGTTTATCCGCCGTATAACATTCTCGACAGCATGATTGACAAAATCGTTGATATTTCGACAAAGCTTGCGCTTTCGCTCGGCACAAAGGGTCTTGTCAACATTCAATATCTCATCTATCGCAACGAGCTTTACGTTATCGAGGTCAATCCCCGTGCGTCAAGAACAATTCCTTACATCAGCAAGGTTACGGGCGTTCCGATGGTTGAGCTTGCAACAAAGGTTATGGTCGGCACAAAGCTTACCGAGCTGGGCTACGGCACGGGACTTTACAAGATTCCGCCCTATGTTGCGATAAAGGTTCCCGTATTCTCGTTTGAAAAGCTCAACGATGTTAATTCCGAGCTTGGTCCTGAGATGAAGTCCACGGGCGAGGTTCTCGGCATAGGCAGAACTCTCAACGAGGCTCTGTTCAAGGGTCTTATTTCCGCAGGCTTCAAGGTCGGACACGAGAGTACATACCATGACAACAAATACAGCGGCGGTGTGCTTATCAGCGTTCACGATAAGGACAAGCCTGAGGTTATCTCAATAGCCAAGAAGTTTGCCGATGTCGGATTGAAGATCTATTCAACGCCGAACACGGGCAAGCTGATCCGCTCGGCAGGTATCAATGCCGAG
>DNGF01000070.1:3006-3130 GCA_003486665.1 Oscillospiraceae bacterium | reverse complement strand
ACATATTGTAGTACGGATAATTATCTTTTCTTATTTCCGAACCGTTTTTTTCTTTTTCCTTAAGCACATCCAGTTTGTTCTTGAAATAATTAACGGCGCCTATAACCTGCTTCTTTGCTTTTTG
>DNGF01000070.1:0-2955 GCA_003486665.1 Oscillospiraceae bacterium | reverse complement strand
CCTCCAGCTTGTCAAACTCTGCAAGCACTTCTGCGGAATCGTCAACATCAATATAGCTGACGTGATTATGATATACTCTTTCTACCTCAATGCTCTGCACATTCACCGAATTAATTGCCTTGGGTTTAAGTCGTTCGGAATAAGACATCAGTTCATCGACCTTGTTGTTATCATTAAGAATTCCGTTCAGCTTCTTTATGATATTATGATTTTCTGAATATGAGCCGAAGTCTTTACTAAAGACCTCCTTCTCCATAGAAAGATGAACGCGCAATTTTTCCGCCAACGGGTAAATTTTATTAAAAGGTAAATCATCAAAGCGCTGATCATTTTCAACAATCTTCTTTCTAAGCAAAAGGTTGGCAATTTCATCTGCTCCGCTCAAGTTGCACGAAACTATATTGTGATATTCGTTCAGTGTACTTATGACCTTGCTTATAAAGCTTTCATCCGACTTGCAGTCAGCAAGAACATCATTCATCCAAGGAAGCAAACAACGCAAATTCGGATTCTTACTCAGCTCAATCAAAGCATTTCTGTTAGGTGCTGTAAATACAATAATGTTCTGATTATTTGGATTATTTAATTCACAATACTCAATTATATCAGCTAAATTTGCAGAACTGTTTTCTGCTTTGTTCGGCTCCTTTTTAAATAATTTTGTAAAAATATCCATTTTAAAAACAATAGCTGTTTTGATGTTCTTGGCAAGAAGAGCCTTCTGTATCTCATTTGAGAAATCGGCGACCAATGTGTCAATTTTTGAAAAGGTCTTAATTTCGCGTTTACCGTATTCCGGTATATTGTCATATGAGCTTTTGTTTTTTGCGGATTTTTTACCTAAGCCTTTGGGACCGTCATCGGTCTTGCTCATTTTAGCCTTAACATTACTGTAGAAGCTCGATACGCTGTCCGCTTTGCTAATATCTACATCCTCAAAAACATCCGGATATTGATATGAAAGCTGAGAAAGCTTGTCATAAGCAAAGACTTTATTATTAACGCCGTTCTTCTCAAAAAATATAACTCTTTGATATCCTTCGTTCTTCAAAACCCGATACAAATACTCGTTTGCATCAAGCAGTTCAAGAGAATTAAGGGCAAACAAATCATTCGGTCGGATAAAGAATTTTATAATCCCCTGTGTTGTGGAATCAAACAATTTTCGGCTCATTTCGGCGCACTCCTTTCAGCTTTTTGAATAAAAAAACAGTGTAAGACTGTCTGTAACGCAAATTACCTCATTTTTATCAAACAATAGTTAGATTATAACACGTCGATGTAATACTTACAAGAAAAATTTAACATTTTATGTCGAAAAAAGAACGCATATTTTGTTTAAGAATTTGTTATTTTGTTACAATATACAAAAGAAGAGCCGACGCTTTAAGCGCAGCTCTTCTATAGATTTTTAATCAACACCGCTTAATTTCGGTGTGCGGTATTTGCATAAATTATTTAACTGTACCGAGGACAAACGAACCGTTTGACGATGTTGATCCTCCGACATTTGAAAAACGGACAAAGGCGCCGTATTTTGAAACATCGTCAATCCTGATGTGGACACTGTCGCCGGGTTCAAGGTCGATAATTGCCGTGAAATATTCCGTTTTTCCGGGCAATATTTTACTTATATCCTGTCGGGTTTCAATTTCTTCCTTTTCTGTTCCGATAAAGACGGAGGGACTTGCATAGATCGGAGCAACTCCGACATTTTTAACGCCGACCCTGACGTATGCCTTGTCGAAAAGGCGGTATACCTGAGCCTTGCTGACATAGAAATCATACCCAAGCTTTGCCGAAGCATCCTTAGCTGTTTTAATTTCATCTTCACTGAGGTTACCGGTGAAAGCGCCCGTCATCATCAGCCATGAGCAATGCGTCTTGTTTACGCATTCATCATAGTTCTGAAAATCCTCCGTGACCTGTCCGTTCAGGAAATTGCTTTGACCCTCCGGACGGAATTCGCCGCCGATTGGCTGAGTCTTCCAAATGCCGGTTTTCAATGACTTTTTCAGCTGATTATAAAAGAAATAGCTCTTATCGGAATTAATTGTGTTATAAGTAAATGAATCGTCATGAAAGCCTATTCTTCCGTTATTTGAACCGGGAGTACAGGGATAGCGTGTAAGGATATTTGTTCTTTGAAACCAATGCTCAAACGCGTATATTATTTGTCTTTTCTGTCGGTCCGAAGCCATCGCGGACTTGATCTCACTGCAAACGTGCCATTCGCCCCAGTGACCGATCAACCCCGTTGTAATATAAGCAATTCGTTTATCTCCGTCATAATTCAAAGCAAATTGGTCGATAAATTCGAGCAGGAAATCAATCAATCTCTGATCGCTGTAATCGGGACTGACTCCCCCGCCGTACTCGGCATACTCGTATTTCTTTACTCCCATATCCCATATAAACTGCGGAACAGCGGATTCCTTGCCGGGATAATCAAGATAAACCCTCAGTGCTGCCTGATGTCCCCTGCGTGCGATTTTTTCAAGCTTTTCTTCAAGAGTACCTCTGAGTGTAAATGTGCCGTCGGGAGCAACAAGTTCGGTCATAGGAATATAGAGCCACTCCATGCTGTACGGCACGGAAGCATCAGCGCCCTCCTCGCTGTAGAACGGCATGAAGCCTTTCATAGGGTTTCCGTATGCCGTTTCATATTCAAGCTCGGTTGCCGTAAAGCCCGGAAAGCTACCGCAGATCATCGCAAGGCAGAGCGTAATGACGTTAAGAAACGAAAGTATTTTATATATAAAACTCATGTACATCCTCCTTTTTTAATATAATACAGTTTTTTTAACGTCGGGTCAATATACAATTTAATTTTTATAGGGTGTTGTAAGCGATTTTGGACAAATTATCATTTATCTTTATTACCTTTTCGGCACAGAAATCATTCTTGCCTCCCCTGCAGGGGAGGTGGCTTCGGCGGATTGCGCCGAAGTCGGA
>DNGF01000033.1 GCA_003486665.1 Oscillospiraceae bacterium | reverse complement strand
AGCACAGATATAAGCTGCCAAGCCAGCTTTCGGGAGGACAGCAGCAGCGTGTTGCAATAGCAAGGTCTCTTGCAATGAAGCCAAAAGCAATGCTCTTTGATGAGCCGACATCGGCGCTTGACCCTGAGATGGTCGGCGAGGTTCTTGAGCTTATGAAAGACCTTGCAAAAGAGGGAATGACAATGGTTGTTGTTACTCATGAGATGGGCTTTGCAAAAGAGGCGGCAACAAGAGTTATCTTTATGGATGAGGGCAAGATGGTTGAGGAAAATACTCCGGCGGAGTTTTTCTCAAACCCCAAAACAGAGCGCTGCAAGGAATTCCTTTCAAAAGTTTTAGTCTAAGCAAATACAGCGCAAATTGAAAAATCAAGTGAGCCGAAGCACCGATTGAACGGTGCGATCGGCTCACTTTTTGTAAGCAATCCGATATGTTACAAGACGGCTGTTTGCACAAACAGGGCTGCGGCGAAGCTTCTGCAAACCGATAACCGCAGAATAATATCGTAAAAGTGAATATTCAACTGAAAAATATCCCGATATTTACCGATAAATAAATAATAATTCAAAAAAACAGTTGAGATTTTCAAAAAGCGTGATATAATATACACTGAATAGTGTATATATACAATTCGGCGCACCTTGCAAAATTAAAACAGACGTGCTGATCCTCTGTGTATAATACACGGAGGTTTTTATATTTAAAGCGAAAGGATTGGTCGTAAAAATGGGTTCACCTTCTGCGAACAAACGTAAATCAAGAGAGCAGGCTTTCATAATTCTTTTTGAAAAGTCCTTCAACACAGAGCTTTCTGTTGATGAAATAATGGATATTGCCGTTGAAACCGAGGTCATCTCAAAGGACAAAATGACTGCCGATATCGTCAGAAAAGCTGAGGAGCATATTGAAGAGATTGATGCCGTTATCGAACGCAACCTCAAGGGCTGGAGCAAGCAGAGAATTTCAAAGGTCAGCCTTGCGCTTCTGAGAATGGCGGTCTGCGAGATGAAATATTTTGAGAAGGTTCCTGTCGGCGTTTCAATCAATGAAGCTGTCGAAATTTGCAAGGTCTACGGTTCGGACGAGGACAAGAGCTTTGTAAACGGAATTCTCGGTTCTATTTCAAGGGCAACGTCGAACAATTGAAACGCACATCTTTCTTGAATCTATTTCCGTCATGCTGCACATAAATTCTTTGACTTGCGTCAGCAAGCCTGCAAAATTTTTGCACAGCCTGACGAAAAATCTTACTGTGCAATCCGCACGCCTCAATTGTGCGGCGTTGCCCAAGAGAAAAAGAGGATTAAAATGCCTTATTTTTTAGGAATTGACACAAGCAACTATACCACCTCGTGCGCGATTTACGACAGCGAAAGCGACACGGTTATACACCGTAAGAAGCTGCTGCCTGTTAAAAAGGGTGAGCTTGGACTTCGCCAGAGCGACGCCGTTTTTCATCATACGGTACAGCTGCCTGAACTGATGGAGGAGCTTTTTCAAGACTTTGACGGCGAGATTAGCGCAATCGGCGTTTCGGATGCGCCGATGAGGGCGGAGGGTTCGTATATGCCGTGCTTCCTGACGGGGGTGTGTGCCGCGGAGTCCGTAGCGGCGGCAACGGGTAAGCCGCTTTACCGTTTTTCGCATCAGCAGGGACACATCATGGCGGCGCTGTTTTCATCGGGCAGACGTGAACTGTACGGACAGAACTTCTTCGCTTTTCATGTTTCGGGCGGCACAACTCAGGCTTTGCTCGTCAGCGGTGAGCTGGACGCAAGGCTGATCGCTTCGTCGCTTGATCTCAAGGCAGGACAGGCGGTTGACCGAGTCGGCATAATGCTCGGCTACCCGTTTCCGGCAGGGAAATATGTTGACGAGCTGGCGCAGAAAAGCGACAAAAAATACAAGATAAATATTAAGCTCAAGGACGGTAACTGCTGTCTTTCGGGCGTTGAAAATAAATGCAGGGCGATGTTTGAAAAGGGCGAAAAGCCTGAGGATATTTGCCGTTACTGCCTTGATTACATAATGACGGCTCTTTACAAAATCGCACTTTTTGCAAAGGAAAAGTACGGCGATCTGCCGATGATTTTTTCAGGCGGAGTTATGTCGAATAAAATTATAAGAGAAGAGTTTGAAAAAACTCTCGGCGCAGGTTTTGCGACACCTGAATTTTCGGCGGACAACGCCGCGGGAATTGCATTGCTGGCGCACAAGAGGACACTTGAATGAAATCAACAATACTGAGCGTTACGCAACTGAATACCTATGTAAAGTCGATAATTGACGGCGATATGCTCCTGAGAAATCTTTATGTTGTGGGCGAGATATCGAATTTCACGAACCACTACAGAACAGGTCATTTTTACCTGACTCTAAAGGACGAAAACTGCGCCGTCAAGGCGGTCATGTTCGCCTCGGCAAACAAGCGGCTGAAATATATGCCCGAAAACGGCATGAAGGTTATTGTCCGCGGCAGAGTTTCAATTTTTGAGCGTGACGGACAGTATCAGCTATATATAGACGATATGCAGCCCGACGGGTTGGGCGCACTCAATCTTGCATTTGAACAGCTGAAAAATAAGCTGGCGCAGGAGGGCTTGTTTGACGAATGCTATAAAAAGCCGATTTCGCACCGCGCGACACGAATAGGCGTTGTTACTTCGGCAACGGGCGCGGTAATTCAGGATATCAGAAATGTTATTTCAAGGCGCTATCCGTTGGCGGAGATTATTCTTGCACCTGTTCAGGTGCAGGGCGCATCGGCGGCTCCGCAGATAGTTGACGCAATCGAGCAATTCAATTCGGGCGACTATGCCGATGTTCTGATCGTCGGACGCGGCGGCGGCTCGCTTGAGGATCTGTGGGCATTCAATGAGGAAATTGTCGCGAGGGCGGTTTTTAACAGCAGAATTCCGATTATTTCGGCGGTCGGACACGAAACGGATTTCACCATCTGCGATTTTGTTGCCGACCTGCGAGCGCCGACACCGTCAGCGGCGGCAGAGCTTGCCGTACCCGATATCCGTGAGGACATAGCCTTTGTGCAGACGGTCGTTTACGAGTGCGAAGCAACGCTTTTGCAGAGAATAAATGACGAAAAAGAAAAGCTTGATATTATAAAAGAAAGACTTGAATACAGAAGTCCCGTGATGATGATTGATCAAAGACTTCAGCTTGTTGACAGCTATATGACGAGCGCGCTTTTGAGCATCCAACGTAAGCTGGACACGGAAAACGCGAGATTTTCCGCAGCGGCGGCAAGGCTTGATGCGCTCAGTCCGCTGAAGGTCATGGCAAGGGGCTACTCGATAGTCACAAAGGATAAAGAGGTTGTCACAAGCTCAAAAAAGCTTGAAAAGGGCGACAGAATAACCGTCGGATTCGCCGACGGAGAAAGAAATTGCGAGGTGCTTTAAATGGCGGCAAAAATGACATATGAACAAGCGATGGCAAGACTTGAGGAGATCGTCACGAAGCTTGATGACGGCAGTCTGCCGCTTGACGAATCAATAAAGCTCTTTGAGGAAAGCACAAAGCTCGCTTCTTTCTGCAATACGAGCCTTGAAAAGGCAAAGCTGAAAATCACCGAGCTTTCCGAGAAGCAGGAGGGTTGACGGGTAAGTAGGTTTTGTGGCTTGATTTGAAAGTCATCAGAAAACCATATTGGCTCCCTGTAGGGGAGCTGTCACG
>DNGF01000281.1:1244-5614 GCA_003486665.1 Oscillospiraceae bacterium | reverse complement strand
TCAATAAACCTTTGAGCAAGGGCATAGAGCTGTTCCCAATCCCTGTGAAAAACGGACGGGTGAAACTCGTAAAGATCACGCGGAGGAGAAAAATCGCTGCTGCAAACGGTTGTTCTTGCATATTTAACGCCTGTGCCGTCCTCAATGATTTGAGCAATTCTCGAATTATAATTCGGTCTTTTGCCCGGATAGGCAAATCCGACAACCTCATAACCCGAAAGCTCGCTGAGATTAAGTCTGTCACGCTCAACCTGATGTATGACTTCATCCGCCGCCATTTCCGTCATATCGGGGTGGGTGAGGGTGTGTGCGGCGATCTCATGACCCTTGTAAACCTTGTTGATCTCATTCGGCTGAATTTTATTGTGCGAAATTTCCTTGCCGAGAATGTCAAGGCTTCCGCTTTTTCCGAGAAGCTCCGAATTCAGGTTAAAGGTCGCTTTCAGCCCATAGCGATCAAGCATTTCAATCAATCGGATATCCTGCGTAACGCCATCGTCATAGCTGAACGTAACGGCTTTCATTTTGCCGTCAAACATTTTTTATCCTCTTGTAGGTCGTGAAACAAAATTCCACTCCGTTGTTCTCATGAATTGCGGATCGTTCCGTCAGTTTCCATTCACTGCTTTTCAAAATCGGGAATTTAGCGTCCGCTTCATCCGCGGCGGCTTCGATCTCTGTAACAAAAGCCGTGTCGCAGTAGGGGAGAAGCAGAGAATAGACCTGCGCTCCGCCGATGACGTAAACATTATCGGTATCGTATTTTTTTAGGTCGGAGAGCAGTTCCGTAACGTTCGTGACGAACTCGGCTCCCTCCGCTTTGCGCTGGGTTCTTGAAAGGACAATGTTTATTCTGTTTTTCAGCGGCTTTGAACCAGGAAAGGATTCAAGCGTCTTCCTGCCCATTACAACCACCTTGCCTAAGGTTGTTGTGCGGAAAAATTTCATATCATCGGGCAGGGAAAAAAGCAGTTCGCCGTTATTGCCGATGTTTCTGTTTTTATCAACAGCCACAATAAGCTTCATTGTGCCACCTCAAATCGCAACGGGAATATTCTTGATCTGCTCGTGTGTTTCGTAGTTATCAAGTCTGACATCATCGGTCGTGAATTCATAGAAATCCTTGATTTCGGGATTGAGCCAAAATGTCGGAGCCGGGAGCGGTTCACGCGTGATAAGCTCCTTGACGAGCGGAATGTGCCTGTCATAGATATGAGCGTCGGCAATGACGTGAACAAACTCGCCGACCTCCATATCGCATACCTGAGCGAGCATATGAAGCAGCACGCTGTACTGAACAACGTTCCAGTTGTTTGCGGTCAGAACGTCCTGACTGCGCTGGTTGAGAATTCCGTTGAGTACAAGCTTTCCGTTTTCTCCCTGAGTGACGTTGAAGGTCATTGAGTAGGCGCAGGGGTAAAGTCCCATCTCGCTGAGGTCATGGTGGTTGTAAATATTTGTCATGATTCTGCGGCTGAACGGGTTGTTCTTAAGGTCGTAAATAACTCTGTCAACCTGGTCGAACATACCCTCCTTGTACTTGTGCTTAACGCCGAGCTGATAGCCGTAAGCCTTGCCGATCGAGCCGTTCTCGTCAGCCCAGGAATCCCAAATGTGGGAGCGCAGATCGTGAATATTGTTTGATTTCTTCTGCCATATCCAGAGCATTTCGTCAACGCAGGATTTAAGCGCAGTACGGCGAAGCGTGAGGGCAGGAAATTCCTTTCTGAGGTCGTAACGGTTCACAACACAGAAAAGCTTCTGAGTGTAAGCGGGTGTGCCGTCCGCCCAGTGAGGACGAACCTTTTCCCCCTTGGTGTCGGTTCCGTTTTCAAGTATATTGTTGCACATATCAATGAAGAGTTTGTCAGCGTAGCTCATTTTGCATTCTCCTTTTTTAGTTTTCAGTGTTTTTTAATGTTACCAGGCATACCTCTGGACGGTTCAGAAATCTTAACGGAATCGGATAATTTCCGATTCCGGAGGTCACGAAAATCTGCTTGTCAGCGAAAGAATATAAGCCCTTGTCGGTCATTCTGTCGGGGTACGTCAGCCTCGGAAGAACAAATCCGTTATAGTAAAGAGGGCCTATCACGGGCAAACGGATCATTCCGCCGTGAGTATCGCCGCTGAAAATAATGTCAACTCCGAAATTCTCAAAGTGTTCGGTTTCCGGCAGGTGGGAAAGAAGTATATTCAGCCTGCTTTGATCGGGTTCGTCTAACTCGTTGTGCAGATCAAAGTTCGGCGAAAAATAAACGTTATCAATGCCGTAAAGCGTTACCTTTGTTCCCTTTACGGTTAAATCGACCTTCTTGTAGTCCAGCAGATGAACATTGTTGAGCGATCTTATGCCGTCGGAATATTTTTCGTCCGTGTCGTGATCTCCCGTTACGACATAGGTTTCGGCAATTTCGGACAGCCGCCTGACGATATCAACGGCAGTGTCGATCTGATTGTAGCGGTTCTTTGTGTATGAATCGCCGAGAACGAAGATAAGATCGGGAGTCTGTTCTGCGATCATATTCGTGATTTTACGGTTATCCTTTCCGAGGGTTTCGCCGTGCAGGTCGGAAATGATCGCGATTTTTATATCATTCTCTACCTTATCGGAATAAATTGTCTGTTCCGTAAGCTTTAACGAGTAGTTGTTAATATACCAGGTCGGAACGATGAGCGACAAAACAAGCAGCGGTATAATTATTTTTTTCTTTTTTTTCAAGCTATCACTCCCGAAGCAATCGCAGGAATTTTATCGCCGGTACCGCGCTTTAGATTATCGGCGGTCAACGAACGCATTAATAAGAATATTATATAACACATAAGCCGAAAAAACAACCGCTAACTTCGCTCAAAGTGTAAAAAAGCTGTCAACGAATTGAAAAAACGCCGTCTTACGGTCGCAGAACCAAAGACGGCAGTTTCTGTATTATGATTTATTGCTTTGCACCCTCGTCAAATTTTTCAAGAACCTTTACCGTTGCGGCAAAGCAGTCGGCAAGACCGTCAAGGTTCATGTTGTCGTAGCTGTCACGTCTGGTGTGGTAGTACGACTCAAGCTTGTGGTTAAGTCCTGTGATTCCTGCCGCGCGCATACCTGCCTGTGCAAAGGCTGCGCTGTCGGTTGCTCCGCCGAGGGGAGGAACCATACCCTTTTTACACTGAATTCCCAGCTCGTCGGCAGCCTCCATAAAGAGGTCGGATGCGTCCTTGTCTGCCTTTACCGTTCCGTTGAGGTCGCGGTAGTTTACCATGAGGAATTTGGGGTCGTGAATGGTGTCATATGAGAAGATGAATGTCGGAACATCGTTGAATTCATCCTTGTGCGCTTCGCACCAAGCCTTTGAGCCTCGAAGTCCTGCTTCCTCCGAGCCTGTGAGAACAACGCCGAGTTCCGTGTTCTCAAACTCGATACCCTCGTCCTTGAGAGCCTTGAGAAGAGCGATGCCCATGTAACAGCCGCTGAGATTGTCGTTCGCGCCGTCAACAACGCGTCTGTAGTTTACCATGAAATAAAGACCGGCGAGGAAAGGGACAAATATCAGTCCGATAAGACCTGCCTTGCCGAGCGGCGTTGAAATGTCAGCGCCGACCGCGCCGTTTTGTGCAAGCTGGATAATTGCGAGAATAAGATAATAAAAAGCGCCTGCAAAGCCGACAATAGCGTGAGCCTCAAAGCCTACGCCGCCGAGAGCGTAATTGACAGGCCATTCCCATGCCGCGTCGGGATGACCGTTAAAGATAATACGTCTTTTGGTTTCGCCCTTGCATTTCTTGATGGCTGTAACGTTATGACCCGTTTTCTGTGGGAAAAATATATCGACTGCCTTAACATAAAGTCCGAACTGAAGAACCGCCAAAACAAGTCCGACAACGATAAGTGCCACCGAAACAGCCGGAGCAAAGAAATAAAGAACAATTGCCGCCAGTACAAATGTAATGGTGAAGAACATCCAGCCGTAGAATGAGCCGGGATTTTCTTTGAATGACTCAACATCGGCACGTTCACAGCCGCAGTCCTTTTTCAGGACATCCGCCATGTACTCGCACGATTTCTTTTCACCCTCGGAACCCGGTGCGCGTTTCTCAATATTTTTGCAGATATATGTAATTTCCTTTACCATATACTCCGCGGCTTCACGTTTTTTCTCAATAATTTTTCCCAGATTCATGCAATCAACTCCTATAAATTATGTTATATATATTATCAATATTCGACAAATATGTCAACAAAATTAAGCATTTTTAACATAACTTTTTCATTAATATAATTTTTGTAAGAATTAACTTTTAATTTAAGTCAATTCGGTCATTTAGTCGGAAAAGGCATTGACGAAATCATTGCGTATTGGTATAATTATTAAGATGAT
>DNGF01000281.1:0-1227 GCA_003486665.1 Oscillospiraceae bacterium | reverse complement strand
TCGGTTATCCGTGTTGGGCAGATCGCTTTGATTTG
Source organism: Oscillospiraceae bacterium (assembly GCA_003486665.1). Classification (GTDB taxonomy): domain Bacteria; phylum Bacillota; class Clostridia; order Oscillospirales; family Acutalibacteraceae; genus CAG-488. Next base: position 1,192 of record DNGF01000281.1, on the reverse strand, counting down.
CCGAGAAAGGGTGTGCATTATTTATGGACAGTAAGAAAGCACTTTTGATAGTCAATCCGTGTGCGGGACGAAACAACAAACGTCTTGGCGCGCTTGAGATCGTCAAAAAGTTTTCATCGCCCGAATGGGAAACGGATATCAGAACCACACGCTGTCAGGGCGATGCCACCACGATAGTGAAGAATGAGGGCGAAAACTATGACGTCATTCTTTGCTGCGGCGGCGACGGAACTCTCAACGAGGTAATTAACGGACTGATGAAGATCGGCAAGAGGGTTCCTGTCGGATACATTCCGTCAGGCTCGACAAACGACCTTGCGAACACTCTCGGAATTCCGACCGAGCTTGGCGCGGCGGCGGATCTCATACAAAGCGGAAAGAAAAACAGCTATGACCTCGGCACCTTGGACGGCAAGTTTTTTACATATATCGCGTCTTTCGGAATCGCTACCGATCTTTCGTACAGCACACCGCAGAAGCTTAAAAATATGTTCGGCCACGCGGCGTACATGATCAACGGTTTTGTTATCCGATTTATTCCGATGCTTGTCGGATTTAAGCCGATACATATGAAGATAGAATATGATGACGGAGTTGTTGAGGACGATTTTTACTTCGGCTCGATCTCGAATTCCACATCGGTTGCCGGACTCTTTAAATTTGACCGGCAGAATATAAAGCTCAACGACGGCTATCTTGAGCTTTTCATGGTAAAGGGTTTGAAGCGTAACATTGATGCCGTTAAAATGCTCAAAAAGGCGATTGCTCAGGACTATGACGGTGTTCAGATGATGCTTGTCAAGACCAAAAAGGTCAGGATAACCTGCGACAAGGACGTTCCGTGGACCCTGGACGGAGAGTTCGGCGGGCTTCACCGTGACTGTGAGCTTGAGGTCGTTCACAACGCCTTTGAAATTTTTTCCGAGAACAACAAGCTGTTTTGCAAAAAGGACTGACAAATAATTATCCCCGAAAGCAATGATCGCTTTCGGGGATTTTCTGCTTTTGGGAAACGATTTAATAATTAAGGCAATGTTGCAAAATTTCGGTGTGCGGAATTACATCAATTCAAGAGCGTCCGCAAACTTTTGATTGTAGTAGCTTTTGATGTAGGAGAACGTGAAATCCGTGTTTTCCTTTGCAAAGCCGTGGCTTGAAATTGTTGCCTCGTTGCATTTTGAAAGAGGAAGCA
>DNGF01000246.1 GCA_003486665.1 Oscillospiraceae bacterium | reverse complement strand
AGTCTTTTTCTTTTCATAAATTTTTTTACTGTATTGCAAGGTTGAACCCTCTTTTGTCTTGCATTTGTCACTGTTTTGTCACTGTAATGTCTTTGAAAGTATCGTTAATAGCGTTTGTAACTGGCTCTTGCATATTGGTTAAAACGTGAGTATATATGTCTAAAGTTGTGCGTGTATCGGAATGACCTAACATTTTACTTGCAACCTTTGGAGCAATATTTTTCTTCAAAAGCAATGTTGCGTATGAGTGCCTGAGGTCATGTATTCTGATATCAGGCAAATTACAATCTTGCAAAGCCTTTTTATAATATCTGCGTATAGCTGAACAAGACAAAATTTTACAAGTATAATTATAAAAAACATAATCATCAGAGTTAAAATTATCAATCGTCAAATAAAATTTGGATTGATACATTTTCCAATTTTCTAAGACAGAAACAGCAATATCAGGCAAAGATAAAAATCTATTGCTTTTTTCCGTTTTACAAGGTGAGAAATGATATCCACCTTTAGAGGGTGAAGCGGTTCTTTGGATATGAACAGTTTTATTATTAAAATCAAAGTCAGACCATTTTAAACCCAAGGCTTCACCACGGCGCAAACCCAAAAGAATACATAAACATATAGGAGTAAGTAAAGGATTATCGAAACAGTAATTCAATAAAGTTTGCAACTGTTGCTCATCCAAAAATGTAGGAATGTATTTTTCAGATTTTGGTATATCGACATAATCAATAACATTATAGCTTATAATACGACGTTTTACAGCCCAATTTAGAGCTTTTCTAAGAACAGCTATAACATAACGCTGAGTAGTAGCGGAAAGTCCTTTATCGGTCAATATAAGCAATAATTTGTCAATATGTTCAGGCTTTAAAGAATTTAACTTTATATCGCCTATAACTGGGATAACGTGATTGACAATGTTTGTATGATAACCTCTGTATGTATTTTCGGCTAAACAGGCTATTTTACTATATTCATCAAGCCAATCAATCAAGAAGCGTTTTAACAAAACATCTGCACCTTGAATATTTATTCCGGCTTCGATATCATCAATAACAGAACGTAAAAACTTTTGAGCTTCTTTCTTTGTTTTAAAACCGCTTTTTGTTTTACGAACATATTCACCGTTTATTTTCTCACCAGTATAATAATAAGCCATATATGTGTTACCACGCTTTATAACTGAACCTCTCATTTAGAAACACCACCAGTAACAGAATTATCAAGCCATTTATCAAAAGCGGAAACAGGGATAATATATCTACCGTCAAGGTGCAGATGCGGAATAGAACCGCTCTTTACAAGCTGATAACATTTTGAAACACTTATACCAAGAAGTTTAGCGACTTCAGGTACATTGTAAGCAACACGATTATTTAACATTTTTTATAGCCTCCAAATAATTATTATTTTCAGGGTATTTAACCCTTAAATGTGCATCTTCGATGCAGTATTCCTGACAGTCGTAACCGTCAAAATCAGTATTGCAAAGCTCGAAAGGTACATCACGCTTTAAACCTTTACCGCCTGCAAGGTAATATTGACCGAATATCTTTTTTACGTCTTTTGTTATGTACTTTGTAATATACTTTGCAAGAAAAGATTTTTCGCCAACAATAGGAATAACAGTAGAAAAGCCATATTTCCAATCAGACCAATTATATTTAACCCTTCCGTCATCAGTACGTTTACCACTGTCAACAAGGTTAAATTTATCGCCTTTAACAAGGGCGTGAAAGTGAATTGCACCGTCTTTGTGATACTCAGGAAGCAACAAATATACTAACCCTTTTCTGTTTACCTGATTATTCAAAAATTTTCGTAAAGCCTTTTTACATTCATCGGGATTATATCTGTCAACCTTATCATCAGCACGGAAAGTGCCTGTAACAAAGTATTGCCAATCGTTCATATATGCAATATCAAATACTTTATTTTTCGTCCGATGAAGATTATCAAGTCTGCTTTCACCGTCTGTATTATATTCAGTCGGTCTATCACGGTCTTTATATTCGTGAAGTTCATAACCGGGTTTAATATAAACGGGTTTATTAAATACAGTAAGTTTTTGAGACCCGTCAGGGTAAGTTTTTACCATTGTATTAAAACGTACTTCACTTTCGGGAACTAAGAAATCATTCAAATAAATATCACCTCAAATCTGCTAATATACTATTTTAATCAAGTTAATAAATGAGCTTTCCGCCTACGGCGTGTCCTGCGGACGGCTTGTCACTCCGTGACGGCGCACAACAAAAAAGCTCATTGTTGTTGTGTGGCTATATCTTTCTTGTGTGCCGTACTGCTCGTAGTTTTTGTTGCTTTGCCTTTCTTTTCGTTATTCCGCTTTTTTGTTGTGCGGGGGAATATATAAACGTGGGACAACCTTTGAAAGTGTTTTCCCGTTTGTTTTGCCCTTTCCAACATTTAAAGCGAAATTCAATTTGCGTACTTTCTACATATTATTTTTTTACATTTACTACCTACCAAGACTAAAATTTTTCTCTGTTAAAACCTACTTTCTACATCTGAATTTACATTCTGCAAGAGGTCAGTTTTTTAAAAGTGAGTACATTTTTAGTCTATAATCAAGTAATATACTTATATATGCAAATTGTGCGACATTTTTTTGCAGAGTTAAAAGGTGCTGAAAGCACGTAGCATAGAGCATTTGAAGTCACTACAAGAGATAAAAGATATCAATAAAGCCCATTTGCTAAACAAGGCAAATACACCTTTCAGCACCTACGGTAACTAATACTGCCACGAAAAGAGAAGAACCACCGCAATTTCTGCATTACTACAGTAGTAAGGTGGAACGGCTAAAGCCGTTCTATTGTATATGCTGGATCAGGGCGAATTTACTTTCTGCCCCGTACCTACCAACAGCAAGCCCTGCCCCTCGGAACAAGTGCGACCTCTGTTTTGTCGTTCCTGTCACGCTAAAGCGTGTGACAGTACCGACAATAGGACACTACATCACCAACATATACAACCTTACTAAAACTTACTATCATAAGTCATAGTAATTTCAGAATATAAGCAATTACGAAGCCTAACGAACTGCGAGGAAAGATATTCAAGGTTTTCCATATTCAAAGACAACAAGGCGAAAAGCTCCGACAAGTTATCTTTTGAACGGTCATCACAAATAGTATCTACATACAAGCGATAAGCAAAGGAAACCACCTTTAAATCATTTGTAAGGCTATCCAATGCCGACAACGTAGAGCTATCACATACTTTTGACATTTCATCACCACCTTTAAAAGTAATCAAAATAATTATTAAATTATATGAAATAATTACTCTGTAATAAATATATAACAATTATTCTAAGTTGTCAATACCTAATTTGATTATTTAACAATCAATTTCCAAATTACAAGAAAATATGAGTTGTTGACAAATCAAAAAATATAAAATATAATTGAATAGGTGATTAAAATGTATGAAAAGTTAAAGAAATACAATTATCTGTATAATAAACAAGAGCGAAAAGAGCTTATAGCAAGAAACATAATAGAACTTAGAAAAAAAGCAGGATTGCAACAAAAAGAAGTAGCGGAACTTTTAAAGGTTCAATATCAAACTTATAGAAATTATGAAAGCGGAGCGAGCGAACCGCCTGCGGAAATGCTTGTAAGATTATCAAAGCTCTATGAAATACCTGTTGATATAATTATCGGTACAGACGATTACAGCAAGGATAAAGAAAAAACACGAAAGATAATAGAAGAGCAGGAAAAGGAGATAAGCGAACTAAGGGCAAAGGTTGAAGCAGAAAAGGACGAAATGAAAAAATTAGCTCTGACAAATATTCTCAATTTTGCAGAAAACGAATTGAAAAAGGCTAAAAGCCAATTGGACAAACAATAAAAAAGAAGCTACCGACCGTAAAAAGTCAGTAGCTTTTTTGTCACTGTTTTTGTCACTGTAATTTGTAAAATGGTTATAAAATAATGGAATTATTTTCTAATATAGGAATTAAAAGCACTAAATAACAGCTAAAATAACCGTTGCTTGATTTGGAAATCGTGTAACAGGTCAAAGCCTGTTCGAGGGTTCGAATCCCTTGCTCTCCGCCAAAAAAAGAACTGCAAGCCTTATTTTTCAAGGTTTGCAGTCTTTTTCTTTTCATAAATATTTTTACTGTATCGCAAGGTTGAACCCTCTTTTGTCTTGCATTTGTCACTGTAATGTCTTTGAAAGTATCGGATTATTTCTTGCTTATTAAAGTGGGCTGTGTTAAAATTATTTTAAACAAAGATTTTTGCAAAGGAAGAATAGAATGCTTGAAGTCAACTTTTTTAACGATGTAGATGACAGCCTGTTAAAATTTGCGGTTGTTATCTCCAGGGCAAAAGGGAAATGGGTGTTTTGCAAGCATAAAGAAAGGGATACCTATGAGATCCCGGGCGGTCATCGGGAAAAAGGTGAATTGATTTCAGAGACTGCAAAGCGTGAACTGAGAGAGGAAACGGGAGCAGTCGATTTTTCGATTAAACCTGTCTGCGTGTATTCCGTAAAAGGAAAGACAAGCGTAAATGAAAGTGATGTGAATTACGGAATGTTATATGTTGCCGACATCTATTCTTTCGGAGAAATTCACAGCGAAATAGAAAAGATAATTGTTGCAGATGAGCTGATAAGCAACTGGACATATCCATTGATTCAGCCGAAATTAATTCAAGAGGCGCAGAGAAGAGGCTTTGTTTAAACAGAGAGAGCCGAATAAAAGAAAATGTCGAAATTTACCACTGATGAGCAAAACGTAAAGGCGTACGGAAGTGCGTCTAAAAAAGCCTTGCTCTTCGCCATAAAAAGAACTGTAAGCCTTATTTTTCAAGGTTTGCAGTTTTTTCGCTTTTTAGGTTAAATTGGTTTTTTTACGCTCAATATCTCATCAAAGGAGGCGTTGAGAATTTCTTTAAGCAGGATAATTTCATCGGGGTAAAGGTGACGTTGTCCGACCTCGATTTTTGCAAGTGCGCTTCTTGTTATATCACAGCCGTTTATTTGCAGTTTTGCCGAGAGCTGCTCCTGAGTCATCTTTAATTTTTCACGCAAAATTCTTATGTTATTTCCAACCTGTTTTTCAATTTCATAATTCATAATAAAGCAATCCTTTGCACCTATTTAAGAACAAAATTCTTGACTTTATTATATTTCTGTGATAACATTATTTTGCACTTATATAGGTGCAAAAAATCAAAGGAGTGAGAAAAATGGCGCTTATTGCCATGAAGTGTCCGAGCTGCGGAGCCGATGTTGAAATGGACGACAGCCGTGATTTCGGATTTTGTACCTATTGCGGAACAAAGGTTATGCAGGATAAGATGGTTGTTGAACACAGGGGAAATGTAAAGATCGACAATTCCGAATATGTTCAAAAATTCCTTCAGAATGCCCGCCGCGCTAAGCAAAAAGAGGATTGGGAGGAAACCGAGAAGTATTATAATCTCGTTGAGCAAAACGATCCGACAAATATTGAAGCGATTTTCTACAGCTCATACGGAAAAGCCAAAATGGCGCTTATAGAAAAGGATATATTTAAGCGTGAGCAGTGCTTCAAGGTGCTGACCAACTGCGTTTCTATCATTGATGACAACTATTCACCCGAAAAGGCGGATGAAGAAGAAAAGATAATTAAAGAAATTGCCGAAGATGTATTTAAAATGATAAGCGGCGGTTTTGTTTTTACCGAGTGGAAAAACCAGTACGGAGGCGTAGAAAGAACGACCAAGGATAAAACATATCAGCTGTTTATTGCTTTGGCTGTGACGTTTGAGGAATCAATCAGAAATATTATTGCAAAGGATAATCGAAAATATCTGCATGAAATTTTAATTAGGGAATTCACTCTGCTGTGCAGGGTTGATTATATTAGCACAATCGCAAAGGAAAGATATAGGATAAAGATTATCAAAGAGCATGAAGAGATTCAGAAAATTGATCCGACACATATAGTTCCCGAAGCCGATTCCATAAAAATCGGGACAAAAAATGAAGGATGTTATGTTGCAACCGCAGTTTACGGATCGTATGACTGCCCGCAGGTATGGACGCTTCGCCGTTACCGTGACATGAAGCTTTCCGCAACATGGCAGGGCAGGCTGTTTATAAAAACATATTATGCTGTCAGCCCGACGATAGTTAAATGGTTCGGCGAAACCGAATGGTTTAACAGGATGTGGAGAGGAAAACTGGACCGCATGGTTGAAAGGCTCCGTGCTGAGGGCTTCGAATCAACTCCGTATGAAGATAGGAAGTGGTAATGTGGAAAAGGTCAATAAAAAAACTCTCGCGTATTCGTTGTTTGCGGTTACCGGTATAAACGCTTTACTTATGATTATATTCAGTATAGCAATCTCCGACAGCGGTTCTGCGGGAAAAGGCAAGTCGGCGAGCGGTCCGTTATTGCTATTGGCGATTGTGTTTATAGGTTTTCAGGTTTTGCTCGGATATATAATTTTAAGAGATAAGAATGACAAAACTACAAGAATTTCGGTTATCTTAGCGGTAATTTTTTCAGTCAATCCCGGCTATGTTCTCGTATTTGTCTTAAGACTTATTATGAGGAATACGGGCAACCCGGAAAAAATAAGAAAATACTGGTTTGCTCCTGCAATTGTTGCCGGCGTCCAAGGCTTGATAAGCTTATGCAGTGATTTTAATTTTGCAACCTTTATCTATTTGGTGAGCAGTACAGCCGGCTGCCTTATTTTCGGATATTGGCTTATAAAATACTTGGAGCTTAATGAATAATTTGCGCGAGGTTCAAATATATGGCATAGAGGAAAGAAAAGCACTGCCAAAAAAGACTTAAAGCGACCTCAAAGAAATACAGTTATTATCAAATGGGTTCGGCGTTATGTCGGACTCGTTTTGCTTTTGAAAATATAAAAGTGAGCTTTAAATTCAGGAAGCATTTAAAATAGCTTTATAACACAAAAAACTATAATCCGCATTCGGCGCTTTGCTGCCGCTTGTGAATTATAGTTTTTTCTTGTCCCGAATCGGCAGCCGCACCGCTTCGATTATTTATTCGTAAATCCTGTACGCTTCCAAATATCTGTGCTTAAAGTCAGCAGCTAACCGGGATGGGCTTATAATTTCTGCATCTTTGCCGAACTTGAAAAAGTAAAAATCAATTTGCTGAGCAGTACAGTCGAATTTTAAAATGTAATTGTAAATAGCTCTGCCGTTGAAATCTTTCTTTTCAATATACATTTCGGTGTAATCGGGTCTGAGATGCTGCATCTTGTCGTACATTTTCATTCCGTTAAAGGTCAATCGGATTGTAACCGACTCGGAGTCATTGCCGCCCATAAACTGCGCGCTTCGTGAATCCAATGTTTTTGCAAATTCCTTACTAACCTCATCCGAAACGAAAACCGATTCCTGCGTCTTGGATATTCTTATATCTTTTATTCGGCTCAGTCGGAATGAGCAGTCGATGGGTTCGGTGCTGCCGTTAAAATTTAGTACTGAGCTTTTGCCGACAAGATAATTATAGTTGTTTTGCTTGTCACTCATAACCGAAAAGACGGAAACCGAATATTGCATAGTCCCCGATTTAAGGGTAATTTGGTGATTTCCCTTTATTGCCGCGTCGATTATATCTATAAAGTCGCCGAAGTATATTTTTTCTCTGTCAATATAAGGCTTGCGTGCGTACTCCTCGACAACAGCCTTGATGTAACAGCCGACCTTATGCTCTCCGTAAAAAATATCCTCCTTGCTTTCGCGTTTCAGATATCTGTAGTTTTCGTTGTTGATTCTTATTTTTCTGCCGATTCCTTTTGGATACAGCTCAATTTGATGCCGAATCTCTTTCTCCATATCCGAAACGCAGGATTTGATAAAAGTATTTTTTATATCTTCGGAAGTGTCTATTTCCCCGAAAACACCTTGCTTCAGTCGCTTTCGCTCACATTCGGTACGCAAAATAACGGAAGCATCGGCATGGGGATAGAAATTCCCGAATACACGGTTAATAAAGGTCGAAAAATTTTTCACTCCGAAGGTCAATTGATCGTCCTCGATTATACTCATGGCGTATTGACTGAGATTTATGTGCTGCTTTTCAATATCGTAGTTGTGCCAGAAACCCATATTATCACCTTTTGTACCTATAATAGGAACTTTTTATAGAAAAATTATAGCATAAAATAACGTAGAATTCAAGAATATGTTTATAAAATAGGAACAAAACATATATTATATCTTTCATCTTGTAGTTCCTATGTTCACGAGTTATAATTTAATCGTTCCAAAAAACAAAAGGCAATGAACCGTTGATAGGAGATAGTGATTATGTTTGGATTTCATTCGAATATATTAAAAGCAAACGGCGGTACAGAAAAGCCCAAAGCCGTAAACCGATTTCCCGGTATGGCGGGCAGTATAAAGCCTGTCGGGTCTGAGATAGCGGCAATGCCGAATACAAGATTTGTTTCGGATGGCAATGCCGTTCATATATCGGATATAGGCGGCAGCCTCTTAAAAAACGATTTAATGAGGAAGCGCCGTACCGATGAGCAGGCGAAGAACCAGCCTCTCATGTGGCCCCGTAAATCTGCGGCAACGGTCGATGTTCACCGTGCGCCGCTTCGCAATGCCGCCGCTTCTGTTAATGTCAGCGGAGTATATATTCTCCGACTTAACGGACAGGTCATGAAGGTCGGCAGTGCCGAAATTGGGGTTCAGAAGAGAATGCAGCAATACTACGGATTGAACAAGAGCTGCGGTCTGAACGAGATCAATGCGGAAAACCGCGATCAGATTTGGGTTACATGGCAGGATTGTCCAAAGAGCAAATGCAACGAGCTGGAGTCAAAGCTTGCAAAAAAATATGGACTCGGTCCATGGGCAAAAAGAACACCGCATTCAGCGGAGGATACATGGGATTTATTGATTTAGGAGGTGCGTTTATATGATTAGTCTTATTAAATCAGCAACAGCAACAACGGCAGCGTCGATTGCCGAAGCAGTCGTTGCGGTTTGCGCGGCTGTTGTGGCAGTGGCAAATACAGCGGCAACGGTCAACAACTCCGTTAAGTCGATCGGAGAAAGCAAGCGCAGATAAGAAAGGTCTGCAAAAAGAACACCCCATTTCAGTGGGTAATACACAGGATTCATTGATTCAAACAAGGCGTGCGCCGCCATTTGTGCGGTATGCCTTAACTGTCAGGAGGTACATTAATATGGTTAGTTTTGTTACAGCGATAACAGCGTCAACTGTAGTGTCGGTTGCCGGAGCAGTCGTTGCTGTCGGTACAGCCGTTGCGGCGGTGGCAAATGCCGCGGCAACGGTCAATAACTCCGTTAAGTCGATCGGAGAAAGCAAGCGCAGATAAGAAAGGTCTGCAAAAAACACCGCATTCGGCGGGGGATACACAGGATTCATTGATTC
>DNGF01000269.1 GCA_003486665.1 Oscillospiraceae bacterium | reverse complement strand
TAAGGAAGGCGCTTCTAAGGACGAGGCTGAGGACATCAAGGCTAAGCTTGAAGAAGTTGGCGCAGAGATCGAACTCAAGTAAGTTTGATTCAACAATCAATGCTCTCGGATTTCTTCCGGGAGCTTTTTCTATGCGTTTTTAAAAGGTTTGGCAAAGCACGGCGCTATTCGGCAAATGCCGAATATGGTTCATGTGTAAAGGTAAATAGCTTTACTTTTGACTTTTTTCGCCCTTTTACTTGATTTGCGGCAAAAATAATTCTCTAAATAATAAAAATTTTTTAAAAAGGTATGGAAAAAGCTGAAAACATCTGCTATAATACAAAAGTTAATAGGTATTTGTGGGAGTATGTATGCCCCAAAGTACCATACAGGAGGAAGTTTTTAATGTTAAAATCAGCTAACAAAACAGAAACAAATGTCTACACTCTTGAAGTTTCCGTAAGCGGCGAGGACTTCAACAAGGCGATTCTTAAGGCTTACAACAAGCAGAAGAATAAGATCCAGCTTCCCGGTTTCCGTAAGGGTAAGGCTCCGCTTAAAATGATTGAAAAGTTCTACGGCGAGGGCGTATTCTTTGAGGATGCGCTTGATATCGTATATCCGGACGCTGTCAGCGATGCTATCAAGGAGGCAGGCATTGAGCCTGTTGCCGCTCCCCATGACCTTGACGTTACAAAGATCGGCAAAGACGGCGTTGAAATGACCATGAAGATTACCGTTAAGCCTGAGATCTCAATTGCAAACTATAAGGGCATCGAGGCTGACAAGGGCGACGCTTCCGTTGTTGCGGACGACGTTAAGAAGGAGCTCGCTTCCATGCAGGAGAGAAACGCTCGTGTCGTTACCGTTGAGGACAGAAAGGCTAAGAAGAACGACATCGCGGTTATCGACTTTGAGGGCTTTGTTGACGGCGTAGCATTCGACGGCGGCAAGGGCGAGAACTATGAGCTTACACTCGGTTCGGGTCAGTTTATTCCCGGATTTGAGGATCAGATCATCGGTCACAAGACAGGCGATGAATTCGATGTAAACGTTACATTCCCTGAGGAGTATACTCCTGAGCTTGCAGGCAAGGAAGCTGTATTTAAGGTCGTTCTCCATGAGATCAAGATGAAGGAGCTTCCGGCTCTTGACGATGATTTCGCAAAGGACGTTGACGACGAGGTTGAAACACTTGCCGAGCTTAAGAAGAAGATTAAGGCAGAGCTTTCCGAGAAGAAGAAGGAAGATGTTGAGAAGAACTTCGAGAGCGCTGTTCTTGAAAAGGTTGTTGATCTTGTTGAGGGTGAGATTCCTGATGTTATGTATGACAACAAGCTTGAGGACGATGTAAAGGATTACGAGAACAGACTCGCACAGCAGGGAATTCCTCTTGACACTTATCTCCAGTACATGGGTATGGACAGAGAAAAGTTCAAGGAGAGCATGAGGGATAACGCTGTTAAGCAGGTTAAGCTCCAGCTTGCAGTCGAGAAGATTGCCGAGCTTGAGAAGATTGAGGCAACCGATGAGGAGGCTGAGGCTCAGCTTAAGGAAATGGCAGATATGTACCAGATTGAGCTTGAGCAGATCAAGAAGTGGGTTAATATTGAGGATGTTAAGAAGGACGTTGTCGGCAAAAAGACAGTTGACTTCCTTGTTGCAAACGCTAAGGCTATCGTAGCTGAGAAGCCGAAGAAGACAACAAAGAAGGCTGCTGCAAAGAAAGAGGAAGAAAAGCCGGCAGACGCTGAATAATTTTACTCTTAAATGATTATAATTTATGCGGATGGATGGCTCTTTGCCATTCATTTGCACTATTATGACTCAGAGAAAAAACAAGAAACAACTCGAATGGAGGAATAAATATGGCACTGGTACCTTATGTTATTGAACAGACGAACAGAGGTGAACGTTCATACGATATTTTTTCGCGTCTTCTCAGCGACAGAATTATTGTTTTGTCCGATGAGGTTAATGACGCAACGGCGAGCCTTGTTGTTGCACAGATGCTTTTCCTTGAGGGACAGGATCCCGAAAAGGACATAAGCCTTTATATCAACAGCCCCGGCGGATCTGTTACCGCAGGCTTTGCAATTTATGACACAATGCAGTACATCAAGTGCGACGTTTCGACGATCTGCATGGGCATGGCTGCTTCAATGGGTGCGTTTTTGCTTTCTTCCGGCACGAAGGGCAAGAGAATTGCTCTTCCGAACAGCACCATCATGATCCATCAGCCGCTCGGCGGCGCACAGGGTCAGGCAACTGAAATCAAAATCGTTGCCGATCAGATACTTAAGACAAGAGAAAAGCTCAATCAGATACTTGCCGAGAACACAGGCAAGCCGATTGAGCAGATAGCCATTGATACCGAGAGAGATAATTATCTTACGGCACAGGAAGCTATGGATTACGGTCTTGTTGACAAGGTTCTTTACAAAAGATAAGTCAGAGGTGTAACGATGCCAAGAGATGATGAAAGTCGTGAAAAAAGTGTACGCTGTTCTTTTTGCGGCAAAACCGACGGACAGGTTGAAAAAATAATCGCCGGTCCCGGAGTTTATATTTGCAACGAGTGTATTGACCTTTGCGGCGCAATCATGGCGGAACAGCAGGCGGCAATAGGCAGAGCAAAAAAGAAAAAAGCCAAGGAATTCAAACTGCCGACTCCGATGGAGATCAAAAAGAGTCTTGATGAGTACGTTATCGGTCAGGATGAAGCTAAGGTTACACTCAGCGTTGCCGTTTATAATCACTATAAGCGCGTTTTCAAGCAAGAAGACAGCGATGTCGAGATTCAGAAAAGCAACATTCTTCTTCTCGGTCCGACCGGCGTCGGTAAAACGATGCTTGCTCAGACGCTCGCCAAGATAATAGACGTTCCGTTTGCTATTGCGGACGCAACAACGCTTACCGAGGCAGGCTATGTCGGTGAGGATGTTGAAAACATTCTTCTCAGGCTGATCCAAGCTGCCGATTTCGATATTGAAAAGGCGGAGCGAGGAATAATCTACGTCGATGAGATTGATAAAATTGCAAGAAAGTCAGAGAATCCGTCGATTACACGAGATGTCAGCGGTGAAGGTGTTCAGCAGGCATTGCTGAAAATTGTTGAAGGAACCGTTGCCAATGTACCTCCGCAGGGCGGCAGAAAGCATCCTCAGCAGGAGTGCATACAGGTTGACACTTCGAATATTCTTTTCATTTGCGGCGGCGCATTTGACGGAATAGAAAAAATTGTCGAAAAGCGTATCGGCGGTTCGGCTCTCGGCTTTGAGGCTGATATTAAGGATAAAGAAGCCTTTACAATTGAAAATGCAATGTCAAAGGTTGTTCAGCAGGATATTACCAAGTTTGGTTTAATTCCCGAACTTGTCGGCAGACTGCCGGTAATCGGAACGCTCAAGGAGCTTGATGAAACTGCCCTCGTAAGAATTCTGACAGAGCCGAAGAACGCCATTGTCAAGCAATATAAATCCCTGCTTTCGATGGACGGAGTTGAGCTTGAGTTCACTCCTGAGGCGCTTACGGCGATAGCGAAGAAAACCCTTGAAAAGAAAACAGGCGCAAGAGGCTTGCGCTCCATTATGGAGTCC
>DNGF01000050.1 GCA_003486665.1 Oscillospiraceae bacterium | reverse complement strand
TTCATGGATAACGCTTTCAGAGTGGGGACATAACGAAGAAGAGAATGCAGATATTCCGATATGCGTAAAGACTGAACAGATAGACGGAGAACGCATAAAGGAAGATGTTTATTATAAACTTAAAAAAGGTGAGTTTGTGGAGGTAAAATGAAAAGTTTGAAAAGCTTAATAAATGACCGTCTTATGATATCCATAAGGCAATTTTCACACGATATCGGGGTATCCCGTCAGACCGTATACAACATTATGGCGGATAAAAGAACGCCGACGGTATTAACAGTTAAAAAAGTCTGCGCCTATTTCGGCGAGGACTATAAAGACTATATTTGAGAGGGCAAACAATGAAAGTAAACACTGAACGATTGACAGCAAAACAAGTTAAGATGATAACCGAAGAAACACGCCGCCAGATAGCGGAAAATCTTGCCGTATTGAGCAAAGAGATTGAAGCGACATATTTATACGCCTTGCGCGAATATTGCGGCTGGGGAAAGAAAAAATTGCTTGAGTTTCACGATGCAGTAACGCCGTTGCTTGATAAGCTATGCGAATACTACGAAATGCCGGCGGGCGAATCTTATTGGCTATGCTCCGAGATGTTAAAAAGACAGGTCGGCATAGATGTCAACGAAATAGAAAGTAACACAAAATTCAGTTACAGGTTCAAAAAGTAAAATTGCGAAAGGAAAGGCAAATGGCAAGACTTAAAAAATAATTAGCGGAGGGAAAAATGATAAAACTTTTAATCGGCGGTTCGCCTTGCACATTTTGGAGTATCGCGCAGAAGAATAACCGAGAAACAGAAGCAGAGGGTATAGGTTGGGAATTATTCAAAAACTACCTTGTAGCAAAAGAAAAATTCAAGCCCGACTTTTTCCTTTACGAAAACAACAAGTCGGCGGCGCAAGCAATCAAAGATTCAATAAAGAAAGAGCTAAAAGTTTACGATGAAACAATGTTTATGCAAGATAGCGGAGTAAGATATATCGAAATAAATTCCGCTCTTGTATCGGCACAAAACCGACAGCGTTTTTATGTTCATAATTGCGGAGAGGTTGAACAGCCCGAAGATAGAGGAATACTGCTCCGCGACATATTGGAGAGCGGCGTTACCGATAGAGAAAAAGCGAGAGCGGTTATAGGTTCGGCAGGGCGAACAACGGAGAGGGAATATTTTATGAAACATCAAGGCAATATGTGCGCTGAACCTATTCGCATTCCGCCTTATGGCAATGACGATAAGAGCCGCCCTGTAATAGCAGGTTATGCCTATAAAGGAGCGGGAGCAGGCTCGTTACAAAGTGAGTGTTTTCCCGACAATCCGAATAAACAACAAGTTGATTATATTGCCGAACCCGTGAGAGTTGGAGCGTTACCGCGTCCGAACGGTGAACTTTCGACAAGTGCGGGAATGAGGATATATAGCGCAGACGGCAAAGGTTGTTGTCTGATGGCAAACGGCGGCGGGCAAGGTGCAAAGACAGGGTTATATGCCGTTCCGACAATGAAAGTCAAAGAAGCAACGACGAAAGGCTACACCGAAATCGAAGCGGGCAATTGCGTTGACTTGACGCAACCGAAAAGCAAGACGCGCCGCGGACGCAATATGAAAGACAAGTGCAATTGTTTGACAAAACAAAATAATTATTATCAATATTGCGGCACGATTGATAAACCTATTTACGAAGTCAAAGGCGGTATGATTACAATTAAAGGCAAGCAATACCCGATAAAACTTGTTGACGGCTTTTATATCATCCGCAAACTGACAGTAACGGAGTGCGCAAGACTTCAAACAATGCCCGACGATTATTGCCGAGCGGTTTCAGACAGTCAAGCATATAAAGGGTTTGGTAACGGTTGGACGGCGGAAGTAATAATACACATTCTTAACGGAGCATTGAAAGATATTCCGAGGGATGAGGAAATCGTCGTTCTTTCTATGTATGACGGTATCGGCACAGGTCGGTATTGCCTTGACAAAATGGGCTTTACGAATGTTAAGTATTACGCATATGAAATCGACAAATACGCAAAGCAAATCGCAATGAGCAATTACCCCGACATTATCCAAATGGGCGACGCTTTCCAATTACGCCATCCCGATTGGACGATAGGTTATTAAAAATACCCGTTTTGTGCCACTTTGTTATCAAAACAATACTTTGTGCCTATTCAATGTTTTCGTTTTGGGAGGTATAATAAAAGAGTAGTCAAGATAAACAACATAGCAAAGGCGAAAAACGGAAATCTTCGGCAGGCATACGGCGATCATGACAGCAAGCCGGCTGATGATATCATGATATTTATTGAGGGCGAATGGCTACCGTTTGCCAAAGAAAAAATTAAAGAGTTGAGGAACAAGAAATGAGAGAAATATTATTCAGAGGAAAAAGTATAATTACAAACGAATGGGTTTATGGCGGAATTATTGCTCCCTACGGTGAGGAAAAATATTATATAATTAACAATACATCAGATTTGAGCGAACTCGACGCTGACCCGGTGAACCCTGAAACCGTCGGGCAATACACGGGGATAACCGATAGGAACGGCACAAAGATTTTCGAGGGGGATATTATTCAGGTGGATGAAATCGAAGATCCAACTTTTCTTGTAGCATGGAATAATGATGATGCAGGCTTTGAACTTGTTGATGATGGCTTTTATCTGCCATTATTTGGAACAATTTCAGGACAGAATATTAAAGTTATCGGCAACATTCACGACAACCCCGAGCTGTTGGAGGTGCCAGAATGAAAATATACAAACAGCCGTCAGGGGTTGCACTTTCTGACGAGGAAACGAAAATATTCACCGCGTTACTTGTTAAATTGGGATACACTGTAAAGATCAGAAAAGAAAAGGCGGCAGGCAAAAGCATATTAAACCGTATGATATACGCGGAGGAAGAAAATGAGCGGTGAGCAAATATCGATGTTTGACGAGATCGGGGATAATTATATCCACGTCGAAACTAAAAATTACGGCTTACCATATATGGGAAGCAAAAACAAAATAGCAAAGGAAATTGTTTTAAAGCTTCCGAAGCGTAAAAATTTATATGACCTTTTCCTCGGTGGTGGTGCCGTAACTCATGCGGCAATGGAAATGCACAAATATGAGCGGTACATAGTAAACGACCTTGACAAGGATATGCCGAAAATCTTTTTACAGGCAATCAGGGGCGACAAATCAAGCCGGGCATTTGGCTGGGTATCTCGCGAAGATTTCAAAAAATATGCCGATACTGACCCGCTTTTGTCTCTTATATGGAGCTTTGGAAATCACCGCAGTGAATATATGTATGCGAATGAAGTCGAACCGTGGAAACACGCTTTTCATGAAGCTGTTTACGGTGATATGTCGTTTTTTAATGCTATGGGCATATATATTCCGGATCCGATCGTATCCGCACCGGATAGGCGATATAGAATCATATCAAAGAA
Organism: Oscillospiraceae bacterium; assembly: GCA_003486665.1. GTDB lineage: Bacteria > Bacillota > Clostridia > Oscillospirales > Acutalibacteraceae > CAG-488. The sequence continues at coordinate 856 of DNGF01000050.1, read as the reverse complement.
CATAAGGGCAAACCATGAGGAATACAAAAAGGCATATATCAAATACTATATATCTGAAATCCTTATGAATCCGAAAGATTACACGGAACTACTCGATAATCTGAACGAGAACATAAACAAGAATAAAGAGGAATTGCGGCAGTATCTTGTTGACGCTCTTAAAAAATCAGGGTTGCGACAATCAGATGTTGATCGCAGGCTCGGCACTCAGATGTCGGGGCATTATTTCGGGCGTTCTCAATGGGAATTTCCGACGCGCGAGGTTTACAAGCAAATGCAGGGCTTTCTCCCCTTACCTCTTGACTATGAAGAAATATACGGTTTGCAAGAGCTTATGCAAAGTCTCCAAAGTCTCCAAAGGCTCGAAGCTTCACAAATAATCGATTTTTCGACAAGCTATGAAAATGTACCAATCGAACCCGACAGCGTTATTTATTGCGATATTCCGTATGAAAACAGCATAGGCTACAAGATCGGCGCTTTCAATCACGAAAAATTCTTTGATTGGGCAGTCAATCAGACCGAGCCGATTTATATATCGTCCTATGAGATATCAGACCCCCGCTTTAAATGCGTTTGGGAACGAAAGAAAAACAGCCTTCTCGGTAGCAATTCAACCGTACGCTTTGAGCGCCTTTATGTGCCGATAACGCAAACGGTTTGATTTATGTTATTTTACCCCCAGTAAAGTTTTTTTACCGGGGGTAAAATTTTTTTTGTGTATTTTCCGCAAACGGCATTTCCGGTTACGGATATTTCCATTTTTTCCCTTTTATAGATTTATAGTGCACTATATTATTATTTATTATAATATTATAGTTATATTATATGTCTATTAGTAAACTATAATATTTAT
>DNGF01000280.1:7318-7804 GCA_003486665.1 Oscillospiraceae bacterium | reverse complement strand
CGATAGCTGGAGCGAGTTTGATTCGATAATGAAATGTGCCGGCATCGTTGACAGAATCGACGAGAAGCTCATTGACGCGGGCTGTGCGATATCGGGCTGCGGTCCTGCGTTTGTATATATGTTCATCGAGGCTCTCGCAGACGGCGCCGTAAGCTGCGGACTGCCGAGGGATAAGGCGATGCTTTATGCTGCCGAAACGGTTCTCGGCTCTGCGAAGGCGGTTATCGAGAGCGGCAAGCATCCGGGTAAGCTCAAGGACGAGGTTTGCAGTCCGGGAGGAACAACGATCGCAGGAGTTAAGGCTCTGGAGGACGGGGCTTTCCGTTCAAATGCAATGAATGCCGTTATCGCGGCATATGAAAAAACAAAGAAGATGTAATTGAATAACTTCAGTTTATTGACATTGCCGTGGTTATGATATAGAATAATAAGTGTATTCTACGGAAAGTTGGGTATGCTGTCAGCTTTACTGTCTTTAATCAAGCA
>DNGF01000280.1:206-7292 GCA_003486665.1 Oscillospiraceae bacterium | reverse complement strand
CGAAGCCTTGGTTTGAGCTTGTGCAGCACCGCAAATTTTCGTAATGGATTAAAAAAACAGCGGGAGGTAGATTGAAATGCCTTTTTCGGATTTCGGAATTTTTCTCGGAGATGTTTCACTCTGGGAGATCAATCACTTTACAAAGGATCCTTTGAAAGCGCAGAAAAGCGTTCTCAAAAAGATCATCAGAAGAAATAAGAACTGTGAGCTTGGCAAAAAGCTTCATTTAGGTGACGTTAAGTCGATCGAGGACTATCAGAGAATAGTTCCGTTGACAACATATGCCGACTATGAGCCTTATGTTGACAGAATGATCAACAACAAAGAGGACAGGCTCATGTTCTCAGGTAAAAATATCAGGTATTGTTCGTCTTCGGGTTCTGTCGGTAAGCCGAAAATTCTCCCGAAGGGTATCAATGACCTTTGGAAAATGCAGTGTATCGGTTTCTCCGTATCGGTTGCGGTTGCCGCACACTGGCTCAAGAAAAACAAGGGCATAAGAATGCCGAATCAGATGGGTCCGCTTGTTCTTATCCTTTCGGGTCATAATCTTGACGACAACAAGCGCTGCAACGGCGCAGGACAGGTTCCGCTTACATACCTTAAGCCGATCACAAGATTTTTCTGCACATCGCCGTATTCGCTTCTTTGCCCCGAACATGAGGAGCTTCTCGATACATCATATCTTCAGCTCCGTTTTGCTCTTGAAAACAGAAACGTAACGTATCTCGGCTCACTTGTTATTACGCTTCTTACAACCATGTTTGACTATCTTGAGGAAAACTGGGAGATGCTCTGCGACGATATCGAAAAGGGTATTATCAACCCGAATATCAAGTGTACCCCCGAACTTCGCGCAAAGTATTCGAAGATGTTTAAACCGAATCCGACGAGAGCCGCAGAACTCAGAAGAGAGTTTGAAAAGGGCTTTGATACACCCATTGCTCCGAGAATCTGGCCGAAGCTTGTATGGGGCTACGGCATGATGGGTTCAAGCCTTCAGGTATATATTGACAAGCTCCGCAAGTCGGTAGGCGATCTTCCGCTTCATAACATGGGCTATGCCGCCGCGGAGGGCTTCTTTGCCGCTCCTGTTGAGCTGAACGTTAACGATTCCGTTCTTCTTCCGCACTGTATCTTCTTCGAGTTCCTCCCGATTGAAGAGGGCGAGGAACACGCAAGGGACGATGTTAAGCCGCTTCTTATCAACGAAATCGAGGTCGGCAAGGACTATGAGCTTGTTGTTTCCAACTTCTCAGGTCTTTACAGATATAAGATCGAGGACGTTGTTCATGTCACAAAGATGTATAACAACACTCCGAGAGTCGAGCTTCTTTACAGACAGAACCTCAGCATGAACGTTGCAAACGAAAAGACGACAACCCAGATGGTTGAGTTCTCTGCCGCAAAGACAGCCGAGAAAGCCGGAGTCGGCTTCAAGGGATTCAGCTTCTATCCCGACTATTCAACAAAGCCGCCGCGTTACTGTATGTTCGTTGAGCCGGAAACTCCTGTTGACGAGGATACGCGCAGGAAGATGATCGAGCTTCTTGACGAGGAACTCAAGGGCGTTAACGAGAAATATTTCAAGTACAGACGCTGGGGTATGCTCAGCGAGCCTGAGATACTTATTCTTAAGGAAAAGACATACTGGGACTACAGAGAGTCGCTCAGAGCAAAGGGTGTTGTACTCAACCAGATCAAGCCCGTAACCGTTATCAATTCCGAGGAGAGAAAGAATTTCTTCTTCTCGCACGTTGAAACAAAGAATTCATCAACAATTGACGAATATAACAAGTCCAAGGCAAATGTCTGATTTTGAAACGGGTGATAAAATGAGTAAATTGTCAAAGAAGGTAATTTCCGTTATTCTTTGCATAGCGGTTGTTGTTTCTACCTTTATTTTCTTTGATTTTTCCGGTACGGCAGCTACGCCCGACGGAACGGATATTCCGCTCATCTATGTTCAGGGCGCAGGTATGCCCCTGTTTGTAAAGGATGAGAACGGGGAGGAACAGGAGGTTTTTCCTGTTAAAATTCCCGATGGTTTTATCGAGAAGACCGTTAAGGATAATATAGGTATTTTTGCAAAGGCTGTTCTTACTCAGAAATGGGAGGAGTTCGGCAATGTTCTCGGCGACGCTCTCAGTGAGATTTATTCAACGATCAGCCTTGACGAACACGCCAAAACGCAGAACGGAGTATATCTTAAATGGACATGGAACAAGGCAAAGCTTAATCCTAAGAAGTCAAACGGAAAGTATCCGACCCAAAGATATACGTTTAACTATGACTGGCGACTTGATCCATATGAAAATGCCGACATTCTTCGACAGTATATTGAGGATGTCCGAGAGGTGACGGGTGCCGATAAGGTTGCGATGAGCGGCCGCTGTCTTGGTTCATGCGTTACAATGGCATACATGGAAAAGTATAATGCCGAGTATATTTCGGACTATATTCTCTACGCAAGCGCGCTTGACGGCGCAACTCAGTGCAGCAGATGCTTTGCCGGTAATATGTATATTGATCCCGACGGAGTGGAGAGAGTTATGTATGATCTCCAGCTTTCGGAGGATGACGTAACCAATCAGCTGATTCAGTCGTTTGTTACCGTGTTCAACAGAACCTACGGTCTTGATATCACCTGCGCCGCAATTAATAATGTCCTCAAGAAGAATTATCTTGAGTTCATGCCGCAGGCATTGAGAAATTCGTACGGTACATTTCCCGGATATTGGAGCATGGTTAACGAGCGTGACTACGAGAGAGCCAAGGACACGGTTTTCCACGGAGATGGCGTTAAGGAAAAGTATGCCGATTTTATCAATATAATCGACAACTACCATTATAACGTTCAGGTTAAGTCCAACGAGCTTCTTAAAAAGTTCGCCGATGAGGGAGTCAATGTAGCCAATATCACGAAGTACGGCTACCAGACATATCCCGTAACCACCGAAGCGGATATGATAACCGATAATATTTGCAGTGTATATGACGCCTCAAAGGGTGCTACAACAGCAACTATTATGCAGGGCTTTGACGATAGCTATATTGAGAATGCAAAGCTCAACGGAACATATAAGTATATCTCTCCCGATCTTCAGGTTGACGCATCGACCTGCCTTTTCCCGGAAAAGACATGGTTTGTCAAGAACATTATTCACAGAACATTCCCGAAGGCGGTCAATCGTTTGATTGACGCAATCGTAAATAACGGCAGTGACTTCACTGTATTCAGTGACCCGGAGCTTCCGCAGTATATGTTATACGATAAGGAAGCGAATGAAATTACTCCTCTTGTAAGCGAAAATATGAATTGTGACGCGAGATATCATGTTACTTTCTTTGATGCTTTCAAGAAAATGTGGAAGTGCATTTTCGAGCTTATTAAGAGAAAATTTCAGCCTGTTGAACCGGCTCCGGAGGTATAAGTCATGAATGCTAAAGCGAAAACGGGACACGAGAGAATAATTGAAACAGTAAAAATTGCGCTGATGGCGGCGATAATATCCGTACTCGGACCGTTTTCGGTTCCGCTCCCGTTTACTCCCGTACCTGTTTCATTTACCATTATGGCGGTGTACCTTACAGCGTATCTTCTCGGAGCGAAGACCGGAACTGTCAGCGTTATTGTCTACATTCTGCTCGGACTTGCAGGTGTGCCTGTCTTTTCGGGCTTTACCGGAGGGGCGGCTAAGCTTGTAGGACCGACGGGCGGTTATATTATCGGTTTTATCTTTATTGCCGTTATAGGCGGCATCTTTGTCGATAAATTCAAAGGAAAGTTCTGGCTTTCTCTTGTAGGAATGGTACTCGGAACCGCAGTTTGCTATCTTTTCGGCTCATTGTGGCTTGCCTATCAGGCGGGAATGAACCTTAAACAGGCGCTTTTGGCAGGCGTTGTTCCGTACATTGCCCTTGACTGTGTTAAGATGGTTGCTGCCATAATTCTCGGCAAGCAGGTTAAACCTCTTATAAACCGTTAAAAAAACAAAAAGAATACTGCCGCATCAAATGTGATTTCACAAATGATGCGGCAGTTTTTTTATTTAACAAATCTGCCGATTGTATCTGTATCGCTGTAGAATGTGCTGAAAACGCCGCCGCCGAATTCGAGGAAGTTTTCAAGCTTCGGACCGACATTCATGCCCATGTTGAACTCAATATTGAACTTGGCAATTGCGCCGAATCCGGGGTAGGAGGTCTGCTTTAAAATTACCGTGTTACCCTTGAAGATGAAGCGAAGTCTTTTGGACTGCGGTCTGCCCGAATTGTAGAGGAAAAATTCAAGACTGCCGTCGCGGTTCCACGTTGCCTGAGCGTCAACAATAAGCTCGTTTTCGCCGAGAGTGATCACGTTGTGCGTGTATTCGTTGTTCATTCCTGCTTTTATCGTCATTTGCTCCGAGTTGTTTTCCTTGAATGACATTATCGCGTTATCCTTGTCAAAGGTCAGAATAACATCGGTCAGACCGCCGATCTTCTTGCGCCACATGAAGTATGTAACCGCGCCCTGTGTGCTTGAATACGGCAGGGGAACGAACTTGATCATTCTGTTGCTGACTTTGCTTTCGCGCTTTGCATCTCTCTTGCCGATCGAATGCTTAAAGTCGGGACCGTATGCCCTTGTTGTTGTGAGCGCTTTAAATTCAAAGGCCGTTTTTTCGTCAACCTCTTTAGGCTCGATGAAAGCCTTGGGGAAATGCTTGTAAACAGCGGCTATTGCATCTCCGTCGCGCGTGTCGCTCGCCGTAACAACCACGCAGGCGTCCTGATCGGGGAACATAAACGAGAACTGACCGTAAAGACCCGTAAATCTGTAGGTCGTGTCATGGTGTTCATGGTCGATCCAAACCTGATAGCCGTATTCCGCATTGTCGGAGAAAACGGGATAGGTCTTCTTCGTATAAGGATATGTAGCCTTGTTGAACCAGTCCTCGGAGAAAATGCGCTTGCCGTTATACATACCCTTGTTCAGGTAAAGCATTGATATCTTTGCAATGTCCTCCGCCGTAAGCTTCAAGCCCCAGCCGCCTGCGTCAACATCAACCTGACTCTTTTCCCAATGGGGAACCTTGATGTCCAAGGGTTCGTAAAGCCTCGGAGTGAGGTACTCGGTCAATGTCATGCCCGTTTCACGCTGAAGTATCCATGAAAGCAGGTATGCGTTTTCGCTGATGTATTTCCATTCGCTGCCCGGTTCAAACTGAATCGGCTTGTCAAGAATTCCGTTGACCCAATCGGTTTTCGCCTTGTCGTCAAAAACGCTTGTTACCTTGCCCATTCTCATCGAAAGGACATCGTGAACGGTAACCTTTTTTGCCCATTCGAGCTGTTTGCCGCTCAAGCCCTCAAGCTTATGCGGAAAGTATTTTTCGTAAATTTTCGTGTCGAGGGAAATATAGCCCTCGTCAACCGCAATTCCGATCGCCGTGGCGGTAACGCTCTTGCTGAGCGAATACATATCGTGCGGCGTATCAACTCGGTTCGGCGCCCAGTGGCACTCGCAGGCAACCTTGCCGTGGCGGATGACCATAAGACTGTCGATATTATAAACCAGTTTTTCAAAGAATTTGATAAGATCCGTTACAACGGCGGAGTCAACGCCGACCTGTTCAGGATAATCTGCTCTTTCTAACAAATTTATCTCTCCTCACTTTTTGATGAAACTATTATATCATGAATTTTGTCTAAAGCAACGCAATTCGGGGGCAATAATTACTTTTTGTGAAGATTGTCCAACTCGCGGTTAATGTTTTTTCGCAACATTAACATATTACGAAAGCCTCTCGGATATTGCGAAAATGTAATCTTTCCGAAGTCGTTTTCAACCAGCGATACGGCGGCTTCCTTTCCGATTTTTTGAGCCAGCAGCGACATGGCGCGCATATCCTGTAAGGCTTCGAAGAAGACCTCGCTGCGGACAGATTCAAGCGCCCCGTTCTCTCCGGGATAAACGGTGAAAGCGTCGCCGGACGGAAATGCGCCGTCGGCATCGGTAACGGAAAAAGGATCAATGCTCCGCTTTGAAAGCTGAGAGTTGTAGAAATTGAAGCCCCACTGCAGGAATCCCTCAATGCCGTATTTGAAAAGCTGGAAGCCGATCATTCTTGTTGCCGAGAGGGGCATACCGAAAAAGCGATTGCTCAGTTCTCCGCCCTGACCGCAGCAGTAATATGTCCACGGATGCGGAAATCCGCGCTCGATAAAGCTTTCAATCTCGGTTGTGCAGGGGATGGGATGGGAAACCGTTCCGCTTTTATAGAATTCGTAATCGGAAAGTGCGTCGATAACCTTGAAGCCGTCAAGCAGGGGAGCGACAATGCTCTTCGCTTTTGAATATGATTCAATCTGCTCCTCGTTAGGCTCGTCCGAGATATGGAAAAAGGTTTGCTTCCGTATTCCGAGTCCGTCAATGACCCTGACAAGCTCAGGTAAGAACGCCTGTAAAAAGGCGATATATTCATCGGAATCGGCAGGGGTGTTCCATCCGAATATCTGCTCTTTCTCACCGTCAACCTCGGCAATGATTTTCGGGGCAAATTTTGCGCCCCACTGTGTAAATAAATGAGAAATTTCAAAATATTGTATTCCGCAGCTCTCGGCGAGGCGGATCCAGCGAACGAATTTATCAAAACCGAACTCGTATTTACCGTTCCTCACGGAAACATCGACAAGCTGAACGCTCAGACGTTCTCCGCCGACCTCTGTATCGAGCGGAGGTGTAAAAACAGGGGTCAGAAGCATATTAACTCCCGTGTGTACCGCCGTTTTTATGAAGCTCTCGGTAAGCGTCCAAAAATTTTCCCCGAAAACGGGAACATTGTAATAGTTTGCGATCGAATCGCAGTGAAACCATTGGGTATAAATCATTTCCTGCTTCGGCAAAACAGCGTCAATTATGTTCAGGCAAAAAACGGATTCGGCGGCGCATTTTCCGCCGTTCAGGAATTTAATCCTGATGTCGTATTGACCTGCTTCAACGTTTTCGGGAAGCTCAGCCGTAATCCAAAGAGCATAATAATTATTTGCTTTCACAAGTAATGTGTTGTTCTCAACGGGGTATAGAACATCGGGAAAAAG
>DNGF01000280.1:0-173 GCA_003486665.1 Oscillospiraceae bacterium | reverse complement strand
GGATTCGCTTCTTTCGCTGTATTCGAAGTCGCGAGGGTAAACGGGAAGCTCGGACGGAACATTTCCGACAGCTCTAACGTTTATGTAATCCGAAAGAACCGACTCAACAGCGATCTCGGCGAAGAATCTTTCGTCGCTTTTATACGCTATCTGATAGGAAAAACGCTCACCCT
>DNGF01000116.1 GCA_003486665.1 Oscillospiraceae bacterium | reverse complement strand
CCCTACAGGGGCGCCCACGTTCAATTGTATTTTTTGCTGACATTTATCAGCCCTCAATCACAGTAATTTTTTTGCGACCTTACAGCACAATGGCGGCATCATGCTTTGCAGGTTCAACTATTAAATTTCACTTGTAAATTAAAAACTCCCTTTATATTTCAATTCAAGAAATTGATTTGTTCACAAAATATTTACATATTGCCTCTTGACCTAAAGTCAGCTTTAGGTGATACAATTACAACAACAGGAGATGTAACGGAGAAAAAAGGTCATGAAAAGATTTTTCCGATTTTATTGACAAGGAGTGGCTTCTATGAACAATTTTATCTTTGAAAACCCAACAAAGGTTTATTTCGGCGCAGGATGCGTCAAAGAGCATCTGAAAAGTCTTGTCGAAAATTACGGCAGCACCGTTATGCTCTGCTACGGCGGAGGTTCAATTAAAAGAAACGGTATTTATGACGAGGTCGTTTCCGTGCTGTCCGATGCAGGCAAAAATATTGTCGAATTCTCAGGTATTCCGTCCAATCCGACCTATTCAAAGGTGCTTGAGGGTGCTGCGCTTGCCAAAGAAAGCAACGCTGACCTAATCTTGGCTGTAGGCGGCGGCAGCGTCATGGACTGCTGTAAGGCAATCTCACTCGGAGCGGTCTACGGCGGCGACATCTGGAGAGATTTCTGGGCAAAGCCCGGTGTGATCGACTGCGAGCCCTTGCCGCTCGGAATCATCGTTACCGCGGCAGGTACAGGCAGTGAATGTAACGGCGGAGCGGTTATAACAAACGAAGAGCTTAGAATCAAGTGCGGCAAGGATTATCCTCAGCTAAACGCGAAATTTGCAATGCTTGATCCGACATATACCTACAGCGTTCCTGAGTTTCAGATGGTTTCGGGTGCGTTTGACACACTTTCTCACATTATGGAAATCTATTTCAGCGAGCCTGACGAGAGCAATGTTTCCGACAGCATATCCGAGGGTCTTATGAAGAATGTAATAGAAAATCTTCGCGCGGCGATAAAAGATCCCAAGGATTATACCGCGAGGAGCAACCTCATGTGGGACGCCACGATGGCGGAAAACCGCATAATCAAGCTCGGCAAGAACACCGACTTTGAATGTCATCAGATGGAGCATCAGCTCGGTGCGTATACAAACTGTAACCACGGCGCAGGTCTTGCCGTACTCCACCCTGTTTATTACAGGCATATTTGCAAAGACGGAGCGAAAAAATTCGCACGTTTTGCAACAGAGGTCTGGGGCATTTCAAGCGACGGCAAAACAGACGAGGAGCTTGCAAAGGCAGGCGTTGAAGCACTTGCGGATTTTATTAAAGAAATCGGAATGCCGACAACGCTTAAGGAACTCGGCGCAGACGAAAATATCAATCTCAAAGAAATCGCTGATTCCTGCAACACATTGGCAGGCGGTTACAGAAAGCTGACACATGAAGAGATTTTTGAAATTTTTGAGGAAGCAAAAGGCTGATAATTTCCGACTGAATAAAACTGACTTAAGCTTTCACAATAATATCAGTATAAGGAGAGATTTATATGGAATTTACAACACTTAACAACGGCGCGGTTATGCCCATGGAAGGCATCGGAACCTTTCTTCTCACTCCCGACGAAGCGGAAAACTCCGTCCTCTACACTCTTCAAAACGGCGGCAGACTTATTGACACCGCCAACGCCTACTGCAACGAAAAAGCGGTCGGCAGAGCGATGAAGAAATCGGGTGTTGACCGCCGTGATATCTTTCTTGAAACAAAGCTGTGGCCTGTTTTCTACGAGGACGGCGATGCAGTTGACAGAACACTCAGCCGACTTAACACAGACTACATCGACCTTCTTCTGATTCACCAGCCAGCAGGAAATTACATTGCAGGCTACAGACAAATGGAAAAGGCATACAAGGAGGGCAAGGTTCGCTCCATCGGCTTATCCAATTTCAAAGAAGATCAGATAAAGGAGATTCTCGAAATCTGCGAGGTTAAGCCGACGGTTTTACAGACCGAGGTTCACCCCTACTATCAGCTGAAAGAACTCAAAAAATTTCTCGATTCCGAAAGCATCAGGATTCAGGCATGGTATCCCATCGGTCACGGTGACAAAAAGCTTATTGAAGAGCCGCTGTTCACACATCTTGGCAGAAAATACGGCAAATCCAATGTTCAGATTATTCTTCGCTGGCATATTCAGGACGGCAATATCGTAATTCCCGGTTCAAAGAACACCGATCACATCAAGGATAATTTTGATATCTTTGACTTTGAGCTTACCGAGGACGAGATGAAAGAAATTGCCGAGCTTGACCGCAACGCAAAGTATTATATCAGCACTCCCGAAATGATAGAAAAATATGCGACAATGACATTCCCTATTGATGAGCAGAAATAATCAGGAGGACAGAAACATGAAAAAAATCATTGCGATTTTACTGGCAGTCACACTTATTTTCACATTTGCCGCTTGCGGAAAATCCTCGTCGGACAGCTCAGACAAAACAACTTCATCGGCACCTGCCTCGGCGGATAAGAATACCCCCTCGGATAACAAAAGCCACCCGAACAACGGCAGAATTCTTGTTGTTTACTACTCGGCAACGGGAAGCACAAGGGCTGTTGCTCAGACAATTGCCGACACTGTCGGGGCAGATGTTTTCGAACTTGTACCCAAGGATAAATATTCAGGCAAGGATCTCGACTGGACGGACAGCGGCAGCCGCGTGAACAAGGAGCATGACGATGAAAGCAGGCGCGACATCGCACTTGAGAAAACAACACCCGATAACTGGGCGGATTATGACACGGTATTCATCGGCTATCCGATTTGGTGGGGAATTGCCGCATGGCCTGTAAACGGCTTTGTTAAAGGAAACGACTTCACAGGCAAGACGGTCATTCCGTTCTGCACATCCGCTTCTTCGGGATTGGGTCAGAGCGGAAAGCTTCTGGCAGAAACGGCAGGCACCGGCAGCTGGCAGGACGGAGAAAGATTCTCTTCGGGTGCTTCGTCAAGCTCGGTTGCAGACTGGGTAAACGGACTCGGATTATAAAAAAGCATATAATATCAAAGACGCCCTCACCGAGAGCGTCTTTTTTATATTCGGTTCTGCACACAGCTTAAACTTTTTGCTTTTCTTTGTACCTTATCAGCGCAACAACAAGGGAAATCAGCAGTAATACATTGTTTAGCATACCCGCCCAAGAATGGTTTACAAAGTTATACGGAAGCCAGCAAAGGCATACAAGAACATTCAAGACTCTGAGTACCTGCGGATTTTTCTGCCAACCGCCGATCGTTGCAAAAATTGATGAAATAAAAATCAGTATTCCCCACGCGCCCTGCCATGTAGCAACGGTCAGCACAAGCGAAAGCACGATAAAAACAACGGGTACTGCCTTTGAGCGCGCCAATTTGTTATCAAAGCTGCAAACGTAGCTTCTTGCCAGGTTGATGAAATTCATCGCGACAGGCGTGAACAGCCACAGGCTCCCGTAATGCAGACACCAAAGCGCCGCGCTGAGCGTCATCAGAATCATAATTGTCCTGTGCTTTTTAAACTGATACATCAGTATTCCGACAGCCATTGCCGAAAAGCCGAAAATCTGCGACAGATACGAATGTGTTTCAAAGAATTCCCGCATATCAATCTCCGCTTTTACTGTAAATTTCAAGCTCATTCTAACGCAATGTGATC
>DNGF01000117.1:4629-4774 GCA_003486665.1 Oscillospiraceae bacterium | reverse complement strand
GTAGCAATTTAATTAAATCAAACTCGAACTTTCCACCTCATCAGTCGCTTACGCGACAGCTTCCCCTCAAGGGGGAAGCCTTGTAAAATCATATCAAGTCATCAGCGAACTCCCTCAGTCACCTTCTCGCTGCGGCTCGGTCACG
>DNGF01000117.1:0-4507 GCA_003486665.1 Oscillospiraceae bacterium | reverse complement strand
TTCTTGCCTCCCCTACAGGGGCGCCCACGTTCAATTGTATTTTCTGCTGACATTTTGTCAGCCTCACCATGAAACAAGGCAGCCGGGCTGCGGCAAAAATTCATTCCAAAATAACGATAAATCGGAACTCATGTATAAATATGCGTTGATATCCGCGTTTTCAGCGAAAAAATATGCAAAAATACGGTTTATTCACAGTTTATTTGTTTTTCAATTCTTGACTTTGATATACATAATATAGTATAATAATCTGAAAATATATTGGTGGTGAAGCAATGAATTCTTACATTAATCCTTTCACAAATCAAACTACTCAATCTTTGGTTGAAGAGCTTAACAAAAGCTATCAGATAAATCCCGATTATTTCAACAGATTCAACGTCAAAAGAGGTCTGCGAAATTCTGACGGAACGGGCGTCATGGCAGGCATTACGAAGATCAGCTCTGTTGACGGCTACTACATAGACGACGGCGAAAGAGTACCCAAAGAGGGTCATCTCTATTTCCGCGGATTTGATATGCAGGAGATCGTCAAACACTGTCAGGAGGAGAATCGCTTCGGCTACGAGGAGGTCGCATGGCTTCTCATTTTCGGCTCACTCCCGACAGCAGAACAGCTTGCGCGCTTCAAGGATATCCTTGCCGTGAGCCGAAATCTTCCCGAAGATTTCATCGAGGACACGATGATGAAAGCACCCTCGCCGAACATCATGAACAAGATCACAAGAACGATCCTCGCCCTTTATTCATATGACGAATCACCTGACGACACCTCGCTTGAAAACGTTGTCCGTCAGTCGGTTCAGCTTGTGGGTCAGCTTCCCGTTATCATGGCTTACGCATATCAGGTTAAAAGACGCCACTATCTCAAAAAGAGTATGTATATCCACCCTGCAAAGCCGGATCAGTCAACGGCGGAAACAATTCTGCGTTCGATCCGCTCGGACAAGACCTTTACGGACGATGAAGCAAAGCTTCTTGACCTTTGCCTTATGGTTCATGCCGAACACGGCGGCGGTAACAACTCCACCTTTGCAACAAGAGTGCTGACCTCCAGCGGCACCGATACCTATGCGGCGATCGCCGCAGGCATGGGCGCTCTCAAGGGTCCGAAGCACGGCGGTGCAAACATTAAAGCCGCAGAGATGATAAGATATATTCAGAACGGCGTTGCCGATCCCACCGATGAGGGTCAGGTTGCCGACTACCTTGCAAAGATAATCAGAAAAGAAGCAGGCGACCGTTCGGGTCTTATCTACGGAATGGGTCATGCGGTTTATACCCTCTCCGATCCGCGTGCCGTTATCCTCAAAGAGGAGGCTCGCAAATACGCCGAGAAGACGGGCAACACCGAGAAATTCAAGCTCATAGAAACGATTGAGCGCCTTACCCCTGAGGTATTTCTCAGAGAAAAGGGCAACAAAAAGCCGATCTGCGCGAATGTTGACCTCTATTCGGGCTTCATATATGAGATGCTCAGAATTCCGGAGGATCTTTACACTCCCCTTTTCACAACGGCAAGGATCGCCGGCTGGACGGCTCACCGTCTTGAGGAGCTTGCAACGGGCGGCAGAATCATCCGTCCTGCTTACAAGAGCGTAATGGCAAGAAGAGATTATGTCACGATCGACAAGCGAATTGCAAAATACGCTCCCGATCAGAGCTATGTACCTTATGAAGAAAGAATTATTCAGGGGGAATAAAAAATGAAGAACAAAACCGATATCATCTATAAGCTACCGCTGTTTGTTTCCCTTTTTGCACTGCTCGCTGCGGTTCCGCTGAGAGTATATCAATACTTCAAGGTGCTTGAACCCGAAACGGGATTTTACTCAAGCAACGACATCTCAGTTTATGTTATGTATATTCTGCTCGGCGCGGCTATGCTTCTGAGCGTACTCATTCCGCTGATAAACAAAAAGAAGCTGATAACCGTCACCTCGGTCAAAAAATCGCCCGCGTTCCTCGTTTTTTCGCTGATACTTGCCGTCACGATAATCATTGACTCGGCAGGTCAGCTTATGGACTATTTTGACCTTTACGACGCGGCAAGCGCGGCGGGCGGTACGGTCACGGAATATGTCAAGAATCAGGGCGGCACCTTTCTTCTGCTCCAGGCGGTTTCGGGAGCTGTTGCCGCGGTCTATTTCTTCGTTTCCGGTCTTTCGGTCAGCCTCGGCAACTCGGACGGATCAAGGCTTAAGATTCTCGGTCTTACCCCCGTCCTCTGGTACATTTTCAAGCTTCTCTACAGATTTAAGAGAACGATCAGCTTCACAAATGTTTCCGACCTCATGCTTGAGCTTTTCGCAATCGTATTCCTTATGATGTTTTTCTTCGCCTTGGCTCAGACGGTTGCAAAAATCGACGCTCAAACTGTTTTCTGGAAAATATTTGCATACGGCGTACCTGCCGCCATGTTCGCCCTGATGTGCTTCCTGCCGAGATTCATCGTCATGATAATCGGCAAATCGGAGCTTCTCAACACTCACTACGGTGTTTCATACAGCGATCTCGGCGTTGCGGCTTATATAATTTACAATCTTCTCTCCAGAATGAAGGCTCGCACTGCGGACTCGGAGGAATGATCGGGGTAGTTTATGTTTCTTGACAATTTTCTCATTGCGGCACGTCAGGTCGGCATACTCTACGTCATGGTACTTGTCGGAGTTATCTGCGACAGGATCGGCTGGTTCACCGAGAAAACGGGAAAAGCCTGCACCGACCTGCTTTTTTACATAATAACGCCGAGCGTTATTATCAATTCATTCTTCACGCGCGAATTTACAAGGGACAGCGGAACAAAGCTTCTGATTGCCGTAGGATGCGGATTTCTTCTGCACTTTATCGCTATAGCTATCAACACTCCCCTGTTCTCCAAGGGCGACCGTGACGAAAACTGCGTATACAAATACGGCGCAATTTACGGCAATGTGGGTTACATGACGATGCCCCTGACCGAGGCTCTGCTCGGCAGCGAGGGACTTTTCTACTGCTCCGCCGTCGTAATGGCTTTTAACGTGGTTTCCTTTACCCACGGCGTTTTCATGATGGATAAGGGCAAGGGCTTTGACGCCAAGAAGCTTATTCTCAATCCCGGCGTAATCGCCATGCTGATCGGTCTGCCGTTCTTTCTGCTCAGAGTTCCGCTTCCGGAGCTTGTGACAAAGCCCGTTGACTTTATCGCGAACACGCAGACGCCCGTTGCGATGATAGTTTTCGGCACATTCCTTTCTCACACTCAGCTGAAAAGTCTTTTTAAGCACAAGAAAATTTTTCTTGTTGCATTGTCGAAGCTGATAGTTCTGCCTGCGGTCATGATCGCAATTTTCAAGCTCATAGGACTCGGCGGAACGCTCCTGACGGCGCTCGCGATATCCTCGTGCGCCCCGTCCGCAAACAACACCGTGCTGTTCTCTGCCAAATACGGCAAGGACGCAGGGCTTGCCTCACAGCTTGTTGCAACGGTCAGCTTCATGTCAATAATAACAATACCTTTAATTGTTGCGGCGGTCGAAACCATCGCATAGGGTCTGATAATATGATAAACGATATCATTTCCGAAATCTCCCCCGTTTACGGCTTCTGTGATTTTGAGCCGTTCAGGGACAAGCTTATCAATTGCCGTGCCAAAGGCAGACTTCCCGAAAAGGCGAAGAGCATTATCGTTATGCTTTTTCCGTATTATCTCGGCGAGGACGAATACAAGGATATCAACATCTCGCGCTATGCCGTTGTCACGGACTATCACCTTGCGATCAACAAAGCGGTCGAAAACGGACTTCATAAGCTTCGGGAAGCTTATCCCGATGAACAGTTTGTATTTTTTACCGACAATTCGCCGATTCCGGAGGTTCAGGCGGCTATGGACGCAGGCTTGGGCGTTAAGGGAAAAAATCGGCTTCTCATCAATAAAGACTACGGCTCATGGTTCTTTATTTCCGAGATAGTCACGACAATGGATCTGCCTGCGGCTGAAATAAAAGAAACCGAGTGCCTGAACTGCGGCAAATGTATCGCCGCCTGCCCCACTCATGCTTTGAGCGAGGACGGATTTCAAAAGGAGCTTTGCCTTTCCGACATCACTCAGCGCAAGGGCGAGCTTACACCCGAACAGGCAAAGCTTATAAAGCAAACGGGCTGTGCCTGGGGCTGCGACATCTGCCAAACAGTATGCCCGATGAATAAAAAAGTGAAAATTGATCCTGCCGAAGTCTTTCTTGACGGAATAGAAACGACGGCAAGGACAGATAATATTTCTGACAGAGCCTACGCATGGCGCGGCGAAAAGGTCATTAAAAGGAACCTTGATATAATCAGTGGGCAGTGATTAGTGGTTAGTGAACCGAGTTTTTGCTGACATTTTCCTTGCTTCCCCTACAGAAGATGCGTTGAGCAAAGCGAAACGGATGAGTTAAAATCAGATGTAATTTTCTGTCTTTTTGTAGGAGCGACCATCGGTCGTCCGCCTGTAATTTCTGCTGAAATTAGCGGACGTGCAATGCAC
>DNGF01000232.1 GCA_003486665.1 Oscillospiraceae bacterium | reverse complement strand
TTCTGCCCTTAGGTCGATGTGGACATCGCACCTTGGAAGTCTGATTAAATTGTTTCCGAAGCTGACATTTTTCTTGCCTCCCCTGCAGGGGGAGGTGGCGTGACGGAGGAACGACGGAGGGGGTTAAAAGGAAATAGAATACCGGAAATTCATCATTTTTAATTCACACTGTCGGGATACGGACGAGGAACTCACTCCCCTGCCCCAAATCGCTTTTAACGCAGACCGTTCCTCCGTGGAAAGAAGCAATTTCCTTTACCATCGAAAGTCCGAGTCCGGTTCCGCCGCTGCTGTGCGATGGGTCGGACTGGTAAAATCTGTGGAATATTTTTTCCTGCTCATCCTTTGCTATTCCGATTCCGTTATCCTTAACGCTCAGCATCGCATTTTTGCTGTTTGATAAAAGAGTTACTTCTATTTTACCGTTCTCGATGCCGTATCTGTATGCGTTGGAAATAAGATTGTTAACGAGTCTTGTCAGCAGCATATGGTTGCCATTGACCTTAATTCCCGGTTCAACCTCACATTCAAGCGTTATATTTTTCGTTTTGAGCAGTGCAAGGTCATCGCAAAGATTTTCGACAAGCTCGGACAGATCAAGCTCTTCAACGGAATATTTTTCGCTCCGTCTTTCAATCCGTGAGAATTCGAGCATTTCCGTTATCATCTTTGACATTTTGCTGCCCTGACGTTTTATCAGTTCAATTGACTCCCTGTACTCGTCCTGAGTCATTTCTTCGCTGAGCGCATAGTCGCACTGCGCCATAATTACAGCCATCGGCGTTCTTAATTCATGCGAAACATCGTTTGTAAACTGTTTTTCGCTTTCAAATGAATCCTCCAGCCTGTCAAACATAGTATCAAAAGTTTTCGCTAGGCTGTGAAGCTCATCGTTACCCTTACCGAGCTTTATTCTCTTCTTTAAATCTCCGCTTTGAGAAATATCACGGGCAACCTCCTCAATATCCTTTATCGGCTTGAGCGATTTCATTGCGATAATATATCCGCCGCCGATTCCGAGAATAACGAGAACAACAAGCGCGATCATAGACCGCCTTGCAACATCGGAGATCGGTGCGTCAGCCTTTTCATGGCTGACGATTCCTCTTATCCACATATTTTCAACACCTTTGTTGGTGAGCCGTCGGTCATAAATATAGTATCTTTTTCCGTCAACACGAACCGTTCGTGTTTCCTTATCCGAAAATGCGCTGCCGTCGGTTTTTCCGTTTGTCGGGTCGGTACCGAAAATCTGTTTTCCACCGTCATCATATATAACCGTGTAAATCCCATTCATAATGCCGATGAAATCATCGTCAATTTCAACATATCCGTTTTTGTATGCGAAATAATGGTCGTTGTCGTTATCGTCGATAACACCGTTAAGACTGTCGTAATATTCTATCTCATCAAAGTTGTCCTCAACAGTCATGATCAAATCGCTTCTCAGATTTTTAAGAAGCACGGAATTGCTGACCGATATCACAAGAACATAAGAAAGCGTTACAAGGAATACCAGTATTATTGAAAACCAAAGAGTTATTTTTAATTTTAAAGGAAGCTTTTTCATCATTCGTCACTTATCACATATCCGAATCCACGGACGGTTTTAATCAGTTTTTTATCGAATCCGCCGTCAACCTTCTTGCGAAGATAGCTGACGTAAACATCAACGAGGTTTGTTCCGCCCTCATAATCATAATTCCAGACGTGGTTTTCAAGCTTTTCTCTTGAAAGAACAATACCTACATTTCTCATCATAAATTCGAGCATCGAATATTCCTTTGCGGACAGAGCTATCGCTTTCCCGTCACGTGTCACTTCGTGAGTTGAACAGTTAAGGCTGAGCCCGTCAACAGAGAGTATGTTTTCTGCCATTCCGTATTTTATTCTCGTCATGGCTCTGACCCTCGCCGTCAGCTCATCAAAGGAAAAGGGCTTCACAAGATAATCGTTTGCGCCGAGATCAAGCCCCGTTACCCTGTCCTCTATCGAATCACGGGCAGTAAGGAAAATTACAGGCGTGTTAATCCCCTTGCTTCTCATTTCTTTAATAACGGCAAAGCCGTCTTTTTTCGGCATCATGACGTCAAGGATCACCGCATCGTACTCGGCAAAATCAATAAAGTCCAACGCTTCCTCACCGTCAAAGGCGGTGTCAACGCTGTAGCCGCATTTTTTCAGTTTCTTTTCAATTAAGCCGTTAAGATCTTTTTCGTCTTCGGCAACAAGAATTCTCATATCAAACCTCTTTTCCGTAAGGGTATAGCTTATTATAACATATCATTTTTCTTTGTCAAAACAAAACCCTGCCGAAGCAGGGCTTATTAAAAAATATCTTATTTGAAAAGATTTCTGATAAACGATGCAACCGCGTCAAACCAACGTGCAAGGAACATATCCGAAATTTCAAAATCTCTGTCCTTTTCAACCTTGAGGATCTTGCCCGATACTGCGTCGATCTCATAATCATAGTCAAACTTATCGGCATGGAACTCAACCTCATACTCTGCAACGCCGTCGTCAAAATCGAATGTTACCTTAACTCTTTTTGCGTCGGCTTCTTTAATTCCGGCATGATTAAAAGCGATTGCCTTGGCTTCAGCCTTGCTGATGTACTCCTGATCGGGGTTGGGAACGTTAACGCCGAAGGCGTCCTTCTCAACCTTGAGGATCTTGCCGTTCTTTGCGTTGATCTCGTAATTGTACTCGCATCTGTCGAAATAGAATTCAACGTCATAAACAGCGATTCCGTCATCGTAATCGAATTCACATTTCATGAACGATGCCTTGTCTGCCGTAATGCCTGCATGGTTAAGTGCGATTTCCTTTGCCTTGTCCTTGCCGATATAACCTGCGGCAAAGGAACCTGTTGCGAATACGCCTGCAAGAATCAGGCATGCCATAACTACCGAGATGATTTTTTTGATGTTTTTCATGTTTCATTACCTCCGAAATTTGTTTCTGATTTGCTTCAGTGACTAAAGTATATCCTGCGATTATTAAAATAAGATTAGAAATTTCTTAAAATAAACAATTTTTAAAATATTAATATTTTTCTATAATAGCAATTATCGATATTTACCTTGTGATAAAATAAAATGTAAAATTATAAATCCCGATTGGAGGTATTTATATGAAAAAGAAAATTGTCAAATGGCAGAGTTTGATCCTTGTGATGACAATGATCATCACTGCGATTGTCCCCGCTTTCAGCGTTGGCGCGTCTGCGGCGGCAACCCACGCGATCGACATCTGCCTTGAGGACGGAAGCTCCGTTACCGAGCAGCTTTCCTTAATGGAAAGCGAGCAGCTTCAGCTTACTCATAAGCTGCTTGACTGTTCGATGCCCGACGGCGGCTACATAACGTGGACAAGCGAAGCTCCGCTTATTGTTTCCGTTGACTCAACAGGAAAAATATATGCCCACGACAGCTCCAAGGGCGCTGCCGTAAGACTCTGGATCGATAACGATGTAAGAACCGTTGCGATAATCGGTCCGGCACTGGCAAAGACAATGGAGAAAATTCTGTTCAATGATAAGATTGATCTTGACACCATGGACACCGAAGCCATTGTTGAAACTGTCCGTACATCCATGTCGGGTGTTCCGAGCAACATTTCGGACTACCTTATTAAACAGCTTGAGGACAAGCTTAATTCTCTCGACACGGGAATAACGGTTACACTTTTTTCCGCCGACGGTGAGGTTCTCGCTTCGGATCAGGTCAGAGTGCTTGTTACCAATTCGGACAAATGGTACTCCAAGGTCATCCCGAACGGTGCATTCATCACCAATAAAGAATCCGTTCCCACCACCGTTGCAGTCGGCGGCCAGGTAAAGCTTGAGGGCGGCGTCACTCCCCTGCGACTCGGCTACGGCGTAACATGGAGCATTGATACCGACAGCATTTGGACCTCCGGCAAGGACTATGCAACGATTGACGATCAGGGCAACGTTACATTCCTTAAAGAGGGCAAAGTCACTATAAAGGTTTCACCGAACGCAGACGATCTCGTTGACGGATTGATGAGCTACATAAGCTCGGCAATATCCGCAGGCGAAAGCGATGACACGGCTCAGCTTGCACGAATCATGATCAAACTTCTCGGCTTAAATGTAAGCGAAAAGGCTCTTAAAGCCGTTCTCGATGTTCTCGTTACCGTTGCAGGTGCAACCGGCAATACAGCAGATCTTCTTTCAACTGCTGTCAAGACTCTTTCAAATTATCTTTTGAAAGCATCAATCAACGATTCGATTACATTTACAATTGTTCAAAGCCTTGAAATTGAAAAATTCAGCCTTACGGCTGACAAGACAGAGCTGACCGAGGGCGACAGCACAATGGTCAGACTTACGGACATTGTTCCCGCAGGCTCAAATTCACAGAATGTTCTCTGGAGTTCCTCGGACGAAAGCGTTCTCACCGTTGATAACAACGGTATTGTAAAAGCGAGGGATGCCGGCGGAATCTCCTCGGCAAACAAGAGAACGGCAACCGTTACGGCGACCGTTGACGGCGTTTCCGAAAGCCTTGAATTTACCGTTAAGTGCAAGCTTATCACCACTCCTGTCGATATAGCAATTTCGGGACCGCAGGAGCTGGAACTCAACACTCCGCAGCAATACACCGCCACCCTCTATCCGACAAGGTCAAAGGCTGATATCACATGGGGTCTTCTCGGCGATGACGGCGAAACTGTAAGCTATGCTTCAAACGGCGATGTTTCCAACAGCATGGCAACACTCACCAAGGACGGCGTTCTTACCGGAACAAACGGCGGAACAGTTACCTTGTATGCAAAGGCAGGACTTATAACTCACGTTACAACTACATATCAGGTTTACATCGGCAGACTTGCAAAAGGCGTAACGATTGACCAGGGCGAATTTGTCAGCGTTCATGTTCCTCTCTACAGCACATATAAAAACGCAAAGACAACGCTTACGGCATCTATTCTCCCCTATGACGTAACAAACAAGAATGTTGCATGGTCTGTTCTTTCGGGCAATATCGAGGTCAATGCCGACGGCGTTGTAAGTCCCAAGGGCTACTCAGCGGCATACGGCGTTGTTCAGGTAAAGACATATGACGGAGGATA
>DNGF01000086.1:5935-6117 GCA_003486665.1 Oscillospiraceae bacterium | reverse complement strand
CTGAGGAAATAGCGAAATATATTCGCGATGTCGGCGGAAAATATATTATCATACCCGATAGGAAAGAGGCTGTTGCTTACGCTCTTTCCAATATGCAAAAGGGAGATATACTTGTCCTTGCCGGAAAAGGGGACGAAACCTTCATGAAAACGAAGAACGGAAAGGTCCCGTATTCCGAGCTT
>DNGF01000086.1:0-5867 GCA_003486665.1 Oscillospiraceae bacterium | reverse complement strand
GAAATAAATCCTGTGATTCAGTGAAAATTCAAGGAGGTAGTTATATGCCGCAAAAAGGATCGAGCGCAGCGAAAAAGAAGAAAAGAAAGAGATTGAACGATTTATCAAATGCGGGCGCTTTCTTCATTTCTTTACTCGCTATTATCGGCTTCACCCTCGTGATTTGCGTCGGATATGTTTTTGTCAACGCGGTCACGGTTGTGGCAGGCGATCCCGTTATTAATCTTGAAAGTGCAAGGAATAACCAGAATCAGACCTCATTCCTTTATGCCAAGGATTCGGACGGAAAGCAGGTCGAGGTTCTGCGTCTGCACGGTGAGGAAAACCGTATTTGGGTTGATTTTGACAAAATTCCCAAGCAGATGAAGGACGCCTTTATCGCGCTTGAGGATAAGCGATTCAATACCCACCACGGTGTTGACTGGATTCGTACCATCGGTGTTTTCATCAAGCAGAACGATCAGGGCGGATCAACGATTACACAGCAGCTTGTTAAGAATGTTACGGGCAACAACCAGGTCACTTATGTCCGTAAGTATAATGAGATTCTGTCTGCACTTAATCTTGAAAAGAATTTTAATAAGGATCAGATCCTTGAAGCCTATCTCAACACCATATACCTCGGTCAGGGCTGTTACGGCGTCGAAACCGCGGCTGAAACATATTTCGGTAAGTCGGTTGATGAGCTTAATGTTGCCGAGTGTGCGGTTATTGCTTCGATCACACAGATGCCTTATTCCTATGACCCGATAAATAATCCGGAGAACAACAGAAAAAGGCAGATCTACTGTCTGGATGAAATGCTCGGTCAGGGAAAAATTACAAAGCAGGAATATGACGATGCGGTCAACTATCATCTTATTTACACAACCGATGATGACTATGTTCCGAGCGAGGCTGAGCTTGAAAGACGTAAGAATGAGGAGAATGCAAAGGCTTCTTCGGAGTTCCAGAGCTTCTATGTTGACTATGTTATCGACGATGTTATCGCAAGACTTCAGAGCGATCTCGGCTATTCCGCAAACGAAGCCCGTGACGCTATCTACGGCGGCGGCTTGAGAATATACACGGCTGTTGACCTTGACGTTCAGAAAAAGACTGAGGATATCTATGTAAACCGCAAGGGCTTTGAGGATAAAAAGAATGCTCAGTCCGCAATCACGATTATGGACTACAACGGCAGAGTCGTTGCGATTGTAGGTCAGGCAGGCGTTAAGGAGGGCAACCGAGTTCTTAACAGAGCAAGCTCATCTCCGAGATCGCCCGGTTCCTCGATCAAACCGCTTACATCATACAGTCCCGCAATCGAGATGAACGAGATCACCTGGTCGTCATATCTTCTTGATTCCGCGGTCAGCTACGGCGGATGGAGAACTCGAAATGCAGACGGCGGCTACGGCTCAGGCTACAATGTCAGCGTTCAGAATGCTCTGGCAAGGTCACTCAATACCATTCCCGCAAGAATTGTCATTAACATGATCGGTATTAATGAGTCTTATAACTATCTTGTTAACAAGTACCATATCACTACGGCTGTCGAGGCTTCGGATAAGAGCGCCGCTCCGCTTTCGATCGGTTCGATGACCTATGGTGTTACATCGCTTGAAATGACGGCGGCTTATGCGGCTTTCGGCAACGGCGGTTACTACTACAAGCCGTATTCGTTCTACTATATTGAGGACGCAAACGGAAAGGTTCTTATCGACAACAGAAAGAATACGGGCGAGCAGATCCTTTCCACGGGTACAGCCGAGGTTATGCGTCATCTGCTTATGACGGTCACCACAAGCTCGTACGGTACAGGCTCCAGCTATAAGACAAGCGGATTTGATACCTTTGCAAAGACCGGTACAACCGATGATAACAACGATAAGTGGTTCGTCGGCGGCACACCGTATTACGTTGCCGCAGTTTGGTACGGCTATGATATTCCTGAGTATATCAGCACATGGGGCAACCCGGCAGGTGCAGTTCACAAGACGGTATTTGACGCTATCCATGAGGATCTGCCGGAGAAGGACTTTGAAGACCTTGACGGTGCGGTTGAGAAGGAGTATTGTACCGATACAGGAAAGCTTGCTTCTTCAAGCTGCTATTCAACGGCATACGGCTGGTATAAGAAGGATAACGTTCCCGAATACTGCACGGGTCATTATTATTCATCAAATGATGATGAAGATGACGATAAGGAAGAAGAGAAAACCACTAAATCAAGTCAGCCGGTAACGTCCGCAGCACCTGCGGAAAACGGAAACGGCGATGAGCAATAAATAATAACACGGAGGCGGTTGCATGGTTATTATGTCTGTCGATTACGGTGATGCGAGGACGGGCATAGCGCTGTGCGACCGCCTTGAAAGTTTGGCGCATCCCGTAGAGGTTATTAAAGAAAGCTATGAGCCTAAGGTTCTGGAGAGAATAGGGGAGCTTGTAAAAAACAATAAGCCTGAGCTTATTGTTGTGGGCTATCCGAAAAATATGGACTCCTCGGCAGGTGAACGCGCTCGGAAATGTTCCGACTTTGCAAAAAAAATTACCGAAGCTACCGGCGTCCAAACAGATTTATGGGATGAAAGATTGACAACGGTTTCGGCTCATATGTACCTCAATGACAACAACGTAAGAGGAAAAAAGAGAAAGAACGTTGTTGACGCCGTTGCCGCAGTTATTATTTTGCAGGACTATCTTGATTACAGGAGAAATCGAAATGACAGCAAAAACTGACGGAACGGTTAAAAAAGTCATTTCAGTCGTATTCTGCACGGTGTGGATGCTTTTTTCGGCTTTTGCAGGAATGAATTTTACGGGCAGGCTCGTTTTTCAGATCCTTTTAACACTTTCTTTAACTCTTCTTTTTTTGATAGCTTCCGATCTTTTAAAAATAAAAATTGAAGCACTCTACTTATCTGCCGGCATTTCAACAGCGTTTTGGGTTGTTTATGCCGTTGTGTGTCAGATGCTTCTTAAGGGTACCTTTTTTATTTTCAGCACCCCGTGGCGGTATATGTTTTATTATGACAGCATCGGTATGGTATTTATCGTTCTGATTACGGTGACAGTATATTATCGAATAAAAGCTTTTATAAAAAAGGACGCGAAAACAACCGAACAATACGAAAAATTTTATTCGGCTGTTTCCGTTATTTTTACAGCGTTTTATATTACGGTTCTTGTTTATTGCTTCTTTATATGCAGAATTCCGGGCGGAGATCGCACCGAGCCGAATTTTGATCCGCTCGATGTTTTCAGAGTTACTTTTATGTCCGGTAGAATCGATTACGAGAGGCTTGTACTTTTCCTCGGAAATATTGCAATTTTTATTCCGCTCGGTTATCTTCTTTATGGGAGATTTAATCGCGGGAAACGTAAAATCATACTTGTTTTTCTGCCGATGGTTCTCAGCTCGGCAATCGAATTTTCTCAGTATTATTTCCGTATGGGTCATCCCGATATTGACGACGTGATTTTGAATGTTATCGGTTTTTATACGGGCGTGTTGCTTAAAATGCTGTTCGATAAGGTCTTTGTGCTGAAAAAATAAGCTGATACCGCACAAATTGCAATGCTCACCTTGTTTGAAACTGTTTTCGGCTGACGAAAAATCCTGTTAAGCAAATTGCACACCGCGATCGAGTGATATTGTCTTACCCCTTGTTTTTAGTCGGAATGAGCAAATCCTTGGCGCCGACTGCGATAAGAATAATTGCGAAAATCGTTCGGAGTGTTTTGTCCTCCAAACGGTTGAGCAGCAAAAAGCCGATCGCTACGCCTATCAGACCGCATCCGATATAGAAAAACGCGGCTTTTTTATCAATTAATTTGTTCTTAATATGGAACACTAAGGCGAGCAATGCGGAGGGAATAAAAAACAAAAGGTTGATACCTTGGGAAACGACCTGCGGCATATTTTTATACAGCGTGAGATAAAGTATCAGTATTCCGCCGCCTCCGAAGCCCATTGCTCCGAGAATTCCGGAAACGATTCCGGCAATAATATCAAGTATCATTTCATCAACATCCTGATTCCGGCATAGATTATGAAAACGGAAAACACCTTGCTTAGTACTTTCTTGGGTATTTTCGGAAGCAGCAGAGAGCCTATAACCGAGCCGACCAGTCCGGGAATGAGATAAACATAGCTGTCGCTGATTTTTACCTGTCCTTTCAGCAAATAACCGGCGGCGCTTATCAGAGTCAGCGGCAGGATGATCGCTATTGCTGTTGCGTGTGATTTGGTTTGGTCGATTCCGCGCAGCTTCAGCGCTTCAACGGCAACGATGCCGCCGCAGGACCCGATTAGAATATTTACGATGCCCGTCAGAATTCCGAGCGCAGGGTTTATAATTTTTATCATAGAACATTCACCGTCTGCATATTTTTTATGTATGGGGTGATAACGTGAAGCTTAAACGACCGTATATAATTGCAATTTTTTTGGTGTTCTTTTTAGTATTGTTTGCTATGCTGCGTTTTACATTCATGGCTAATTCTTCCGCTGACTCCGCCCTGGCTAAACCGATAACTCAGAAAACGATAATTGTTGATGCGGGACACGGCGGCGATGACGGAGGCGCCGTCGGCATAAACGGTACGGTCGAAAAGGACATTAACCTCGATATTGCGCTGAAACTCGAAAAAATTTTGAAATTCTACGGCTTTAAGGTTATAATGACAAGAACCGAGGATGTTATGACCTGCGATGACGGGCTTGATTCCATGAGGAAAAGAAAGGTGTCCGATATTCATAACCGATTTGAGCTTATGCAGAAAAATCCCGACGCTTTGTTTGTCAGTATTCATCAGAACAAGTTTGAGGACTCCGCTCAGCACGGAACGCAGGTGTTCTATTCGGGTAATAATGAAGAGAGCAAGGTTCTTGCACAGGCAATTCAGGATTCGATCGTTTCGTCCCTGCAAAAGGACAACAGCAGGGTAGTTAAGAAGTCAGGATCCGGAATTTATTTGCTGTACCATGCAAAGAATCCCGCTGTGCTTGTCGAGTGCGGTTTCATCTCCAATCCGACGGAGGTAAAAAATCTGAAAGATGAAAAATACAGAATGAAGCTTGCAATTCTTATTGCAGACGGATTGATAAAATATTTGAGTCAATAATTATAAATTGCCTTGACGAAGGGATGATAAAATGGCATCGAAAGCCAAAACGTTATATGTATGCTCGGCTTGCGGACACGAAAGCGCAAAGTGGTTCGGCTGCTGTCCGGGCTGCGGAGAATGGAATACCATGGACGAGGTGTTTAAAGCTCCCGAAAAAACAAAAGCCGCCGGCAGAACCGCCGCAGTGGCTTTATCTTCAAATGTTCAGATGATAAACGATATAAGCTGTGACGGCGAGGTTCGCCACAAAACAGGACTCGAAGAGCTTGACAGAGTTCTCGGCGGAGGTATTGTTAAAGGCTCGCTTGTGCTTCTCAGCGGTGATCCGGGTATCGGTAAGTCAACGCTTCTTTTGCAGATTTGCCAGTACCTCGGCAGAACGCTGAAAATCCTTTATGTTTCGGGCGAAGAGTCGGCGCATCAGATCAAGCTCAGAGCGGACAGGCTCGGCGTTAACACGGAAAATCTTTTTGTCCTCTGTGAAACAGACGTACAGATCGTGGCGGAGCATATGAGAGCATCAATGCCCGATCTTGTAATTATCGACTCGATACAGACCATGAACGTTTCGGAGCTTAATTCCTCGCTCGGAAGTGTGGCGCAGGTCAGAGAATGTACCAATTGCCTTATGCAGACCTCGAAAAGCCTGAATATTCCGACAATAGTTGTCGGCCATGTCAATAAGGACGGTAATATTGCCGGTCCGAAGGTGCTTGAACATATTGTTGACGCGGTTTTGTATTTTGAGGGGG
>DNGF01000168.1:182-4872 GCA_003486665.1 Oscillospiraceae bacterium | reverse complement strand
GGTAATTGACTCCTTTCACATTTATTTATAATATTTTTTATTATCCTGCGCCGAGAACGTTCCAAGAGTCGCTTACCGCATCATAAGAATAGATGAGGTTGTCGCACACTCCGTAGTAGAATTCCCGAACAAAATTGTCGCCGTGATCCGTACCCAAAGCGAATATCCAGCATGACCTGCCATCAATTTCTTGAGTTCTGCCGGTATATTGCAGTGTCATTCCTTTGTCTATGTAGTATTTAATCTCATCGGAATCCAGAAGAATGGATTGTGCAATCGCAACGTCATTCTGCACTTTACCATCGTCTGCATTAACAGAGAAATCATAGCAGTTTTCTGCAATGAGCTTGCCGTTCGCACCGGATATCATCGGGAATACTGAAAAAACTTTATCGCCGTTTTTGAATGACACTACCGCATTGGAGTGAAGATCGCTGACATTACAGCGCAGCAAAAAGCAGTCCATTCCCTTTCCTTTATAGAGAGCCTTATCGGTAAATATATCGTATTCTCCGCGGCCGTTCATTTCAGCTTTGTAGACGGATGCACGGCAGCTCATTTTCGGAGTAATAACTGCATATAATTCCGTTCCGCCTGCATCAACTATGGGCGCATCGCAGAGAAATGAATATTTTACCGCATAAAGACTGCTTTTCATGAATTCGCGCAGTTCTTTTTCGCCAATGTCTTTGCTTATACCGCCGATAAATGCCATACCTGCCTGGAAATTATTTTCTTTGATTTCGTTACGCAAAGACAATAGCTTCTGATCGGTTTTTACGGTTGTTTCGGCTTGAGCGGCGGTTGTAGCGACTGCCGTTGTGTCTGAATTGCTCGGCTGAGTTGCTCCGCAGCCCGTAAGCATAGCAATTCCAAACAGTAATACGGTTGCCAATGCCGCAAATTTTTTGAAATTCATTTTATTCACCGTCCTTTGTTTAAACGCTGTCGACGACCGAAGCAAAATAGTTTTCGGACACAGAACCGAACAGGAAAGCGTCAATAAGTCCCTTGCGCTTTGCCTGCCGAACATTTTCTGTCAGGTCACTGTCGTTTTCATCGTCCACAAACAGAATGACACGGCAATTGGATAATGCCTGCTTGACTTTTTCCCGAATTGCCATTCGCTCTGTAAACATCCACGGCGAATAGGCTTTCACTTCCAATAGAAGCACATCGGGCTTATGTGTTTTGCACCATTCGGCTGTTGTGTCCGGCGACTCGGAAACCACAACCTGACAATCCTCCAATTCTTGCATCAGCATTCTCTCCATGTTTCTGGCATGAAGCACGCTTTGAATGTCCAAGACAATTTTTTTCATTTTTATATCACCGCCTTTTATGCACAATAAGTCTTTACACATATAATTGTACCGAAATTAAAAAATCTGTCACTGGCATTTGTGCCAGTAACAGAATAAAAAAGATATAAAAGAATAAACTCCCCGAAAATCAGGGAGCTTTTGTCTATTCGTCTTTTAATGTTGTCACCATGAGCTTGTTTTCAATAGCGGTTGCAACCAAGGCTTCACGGTTCTCAAAGCCGCCTTTTTCAACCATATCATCCAAGTTCCAACGCACGCCGTTTTTTGAGATCCCGAATTTATCGGCAATCTCCTGATATGTCAGCCCTCTTATGTACCATCGCAGTATATCAAGCTGACGTGGTGAAAAAACATCTGACATGGCATTTTCCATTTCGACGGCAGGGGAGATGTTTGGAAACACGTTTTCACCGTTAAGAGTACGATTTATCACGTCTAAAAGTTCGGCTGTTCCGTGATCTTTATACCACAAACTGTCTGCGTCGCCGGTTTTTGCCCTCGTTAATACTTCAGGGTCAACAAGTGAAGTTACGATAACGATTTTAATGTTTGGAAAAGTTTTTTTTATCCGTTCTGCCGCGGCAAGGCCGGAGTGCTTGTGCTGTGTCTGCACGTCCATGAGAATAAGCTGAACCGACCCGTTACAATATCTTTCGGCTTCAAAGGCATCGCGGTACACGCCGACAAGGCGAAAATCTTTTTCGGCGTTCAGCCGCTCGATAAAATGCTTCTGAATATACAGATCGTCTTCGACAAGTATAGTATTTATCACAGGTAATTCTCCTTTCGGGAAAGAGTTATGAGCAAAGCAAAGCGCGGCTTGTATGCTGTGTGCATCTCGCCGCCTGCCGCTTCAATACTGCGGCGAAGCGATGACAAACCGCTTCCTTCCTTGATCGGCTCGGTAGGGATTGCTCCGTTATTGGTAATTGTAATGTCATAAAGACGGTTGTGTTCGGCAATGCGGATATAAACTTCACTGCCGTTTGCGTGCTTGATACAGTTTGTCACACACTCCTTGGCGGCAGAAACCGTCAGTTCCTCAATATGCGAATCGGTTGGAACATAGCCCTCTGTCTTCACCGTTACGCCGAGAGCTTTTGCTGTTCTGATTACATCGTCCATTGTGCCGCTCGGCATTACACGGTCGCTTGTCAGTACGGCAATTGCCTCTTGCAGTACCTCCAGCTTTTTGTCGGTGTCCTCTCCGCTTTCAATTATATCGCGGATTGTCAGAAGACTTCTTCCGATAGTGTCATGGATATGTATTTTAAGGTCAAGACTTTCCTTTTCTCTGATGTCGTCCGCCATACGTTCATACATCATTTGCAGCTTGCGGTTTACCTCTTTAAGCTCACGGTTGATTTCGGCCTGTCGTACATTACCGTTATAAAGCTCGGTAACGCTGTGAGCCGTCATCTGCTGCCAGCGGTTGTCACCGTCTACCGTAATACTTTGCTTACGGAACTGCCATACGGTCTTGTCGGGCAGGATATAGCATCCGTCCTTTACGGTGACGCTTTTATCCGGCTGTGCTAGTGCAAAATCAAAATCTTTGTTAATTTGCAGCTCGTGACCGCTCAATATAAACGACAGACGGCGCATACGGTTGTTGCAAAGTATAATTCTGCCGTCGGGATCGGCAAAACAGATGCCCATCGGGAGCTTATCGGTAGCCTCTTTGATTGAAAACGGAGAAAGCTCATTCTTACGGCGGCGGTATTCCCTCGGCAGAGCGACAGTAAAGTGAATCGCGACAGGTACTATTACCGCGATGAAGACGATCCACGGCGCGCCCAATAAAAATGCGTCTTTGCCCTCATCGGGGTCGCCCTGCGTGACCGAAAACAAAAGCATAAGTAAAATTACAAAATGCACAATGCAGGGCAAGCTGCGTAACGGACGCTTACTGCGGAGGATTTGATACAGAAAAAGTCCAAGCTCAAGAACCGCCTCGCAGAAAAGCATCAAAGGTATCATTGTTTGCCAAAAGACAGGGAGAGAAGAAAATGCAATCATTTCGCAGCACCTCCTTCGGGGAAGAAAACAAGCCGCTGATATTCTTCATCCTCGTCTTTTTCATAGAAAATATTATTTTTTTCGGCAAAATTTGACAGATCGGCTTTGCAGCAGACATTCAGTGACAGACGCAGGCCGTTTATATCCGTAAGGCTTATTTGTATGCTTGTTAAATTCTCAAGGTCGGCTTCAATAGCCTCTTCATAGAAATCAAATATTGCGGCGGCAGTTTTGCCGGAGAGCATTGAAAGCGGGCTGTCCGCATACAGTGTGCTGCGAACATTCAAAAGCTTGAGCGTCTGTAACGATTCGGAAAAAGCTCGTTCAAGCTCGTTGGAGGAAACCTTGTAGTCGCGGTCGGTCAGCAATGTCAAGTGCTTGCGGCGCTTAATGTAGCTGCACAGCACGGCAATCTCGGAGAGAAGTTGTCTTGCTCTGCTTGAATCTGATTCTGAAACCTGTTGATATTCCTTTGTCAGCGCCGCAATACGGTCAATTTGTGTCTGTGTTGCCGACTGCAATAAATCATACAGACGGTTCTGCTCCTCAACCTTGCGCTGCTTTGCCTCACGCTTATATTCGTAGCGTAATATTTCGTTTCTCTCGGCAAGTTCTTCTGCGAGGCATTCGGACTCCTCTTTGATTTCAAGCAGAGATGACACATCCTCTGTCCATACGGCATAACCGCCGCCGATCGGCATTGCGTGAAGGTCCAATCCATCGGAAAGAGTAACGGGATTTTGTACGGCATTTTTCATATCCTCTTTTGAAACGGGTTTCGTATTTAATGCAGAATATCGAACGTTGAAATCCTTGTCGGTAATTTGCGCCGAGGTTCCTGCCGAGGAAGCAAACAGGTCGGCATAGCGGCTGTTGGAGTGGATATATCCGCAGGCAATACAGGCTTCAAAGCAAAGCATATACATAAGGCTTTGGAAAGCGGTGATGTCGCCGAATACCGACTTTAGCCACGGTGAACCACTATAGTTCAACGCAAGATAGGTAAGCGAAATTGCCAAAGGAATTACAGGTAAAAAACGACGTTTACCGTTCTTTAACCTGCATTTAAAGAGCATGACGACAAGCGCCGCAACAGCGCAAAGTACCTGCCATCCGATAACGACAAAGTAGAATACGCCGTAGCCGTGATCCGTGTCCGACCAAACAGCCGCATTTTCGGGGAAAGTGAATACAAATTGATGCAGGTCATTTGTCATTACCGAGAGAAACAGCACCCCTGAAACGAGCCACAGCGCAGCGGTTGATTTCGGCAGGCGGTATCCGTCGGGCTTTCCGAGGGACATTGCTATAAGTAAAGCCAGCATCGGCACAAAAAGCATCGGCAC
>DNGF01000168.1:0-133 GCA_003486665.1 Oscillospiraceae bacterium | reverse complement strand
AAAAAGCATCGGCAAATAGAAAAGATACCACAGGTAGCGGATAATGCCCGGCTGCCAGAATATAAAGTATTTGACCGTTCGAAATGATAACCACAGAATGAGAAGAACAGAAACGCCGGTCAGATACCGTCCT
>DNGF01000210.1 GCA_003486665.1 Oscillospiraceae bacterium | reverse complement strand
ACACGCTGCTGCTGACCGCCCGAAAGAGAGTTGATGTTTCGTCTTTCAAAGCCCTTGAGATTTACAAGACTGAGCATTTCCTTAACGGTTTCGCTTATCTCCTTCTCCTTCATCTTCTTAACACGAAGTCCGAATGCGATATTCTCATAAACATTCAAATGCGGAAACAGCGCATAACGCTGAAAAATGGTGTTAACCTGTCGCTTATGCGGCGGTACACCATTGATTACTTTATTCTCAAAGACAACCTCTCCGCTGTCCGGTTCAAGAAAGCCGGCAATAATCCGCAGTGTGGTTGTTTTTCCGCAGCCCGAAGGTCCTAACAAGGTGATAAATTCCTTGTCGCGAATATACATACTGAGATTCTCCAGTATCTGTGCATCTCCCAGCTTGACCGAAATATTCTTAAGGTCAATAATAACGTTGTTTTCCAATTATGCAGCCCCTCTCTTTACCGAATACGGTATAAATATCAGTCGGAAATATACAAATAAATTTTTCCTTTCGATATTGATATATACTATAGTGCAGAAATTCGCAAATGTCAACATTTTTTTACAAATTTTCTGCATGAAATCATCAGTTTTTTTGAATGATTTTTGAAATACTCTTTTTTGCTTCGAAATGCTCTGTTTTCCTCGTTTCAGCTCGTTTTTTATCATCGCAGAAAATATTTACAACCGGAAAACCTTTTACGGCTTCCCGGTTGAAATTTGTATAAAAATTCAGTAATTTAACAAAATTATAAGGACTTTAACGCTCCTGTCGGGCAGGACTCAACGCACTTGCGGCAGTTCTTGCAGAATTCAACCGTTTCGGCGGAGTTAAATTCGGGCTTGATGACAGTTGTAAATCCACGTCCCACAAGTCCGAGAACGCCCTTGCCGACCTCCTCATCACAGACGCGAACACAGAGATTACAAAGAATACACTTGTTCTGATCTCTTTCAATACAGACAAGCTTCTGCTCCTTGGGGCAGCTGTGCTTTTCGCCGGCAAAGCGTTCTGGGTGTACGTCATACCGGTTTGCATATCTTATGAGCTTACAATCGTGATAGTCGTGACAGCCGCACTGCAAACAGCGCTTTGCTTCCGCCATCGCCTGTTCACGAGTAAAGCCGAGGTTGATCTCGTCAAAGTCGTGCTTTCTCTCTTCGGGAGAACGCTGCGGCATTTTTGCCCTCGCACATTTTTCCCTGTCCGCAAGGTCTGCGGCGGTT
Source organism: Oscillospiraceae bacterium (assembly GCA_003486665.1). Taxonomy (GTDB): domain Bacteria; phylum Bacillota; class Clostridia; order Oscillospirales; family Acutalibacteraceae; genus CAG-488. The sequence goes on along the minus strand of DNGF01000210.1, from coordinate 1,647 downwards.
ACGGTCTTTTCAACAACGAACGGCTTCTTGTAGCTCACGTTTTCGCCGTGAAGATATCTGTCAACGACCTCGGACGCCTTCTGAGCCTCACCTATCGCTTCGATTGCGATTGAGGCTCCCCTGTTAGTAGCGTCACCGACGGCAAATACTCCGTCAAGAGAGGTTCTGAACGACTTTTCATCGGCGGCAATGTTGCCTCTGTTCGTCAATTCAAGCTGTTCAAAGCCTGCAATGTTAATCTTCTGACCGATCGCCATGATAACAGTGTCAAGCTCGATCGTTTCAAACTCACCCTCAATAGGAACAGGTCTGCGGCGTCCGCCTGCATCAGGCTCTCCGAGCTTCATTTTCTGAAGCTTGACAGCTCTGACCTTACCGTTTTCACCGATTATCTCGGACGGATTGCAAAGGAACTTGTAGATTACTCCCTCTTCCTCCGCCTCGTCTATCTCGACCTTTTCGGCAGGCATCTCGGCTCTCGTTCTTCTGTAGATAACGTAAACCTCTTGAGCACCGAGCCTTACAGCCGAACGGCAGGCATCCATCGCCGTGTTGCCGCCGCCGATAACGGCTACCCTTTTGCCGATATCAACGGGATTTTTCATTGCAACGGAACGAAGGAAATCAATTCCGCCGAGAACTCCGTCAAGGCTTTCGCCCTCAACGCCCATTGAACTGCTCGTCCACGCGCCGATTGCGACAATAACGGCATCGTGGCTGTTCCTTATCTCGTCAAGCGTAATATCCTTGCCGATTTTAATATTATTTTTCATCTCAACGCCAAGCTCCTCGATTGAGCTTATCTCGGTGTCAAGTACCTCTTTAGGAAGTCTGTACTGCGGAATTCCGTATCTGAGCATACCGCCCATCTTCGGCATCGCATCGTAGACCGTGACCTTGTGTCCCTTAACTGCGAGGAAATATGCCGCCGTCAGTCCTGCGGGACCTCCGCCGATTATGCCGACAGTCTTTCCGCTTGCTTTATCTGTTTCGGGCATAAATTTGCTGCCCGATTTCAAATCCTCATCGGCGGCAAAGCTCTTGAGAAAAGCGATCGAGATAGGCTCCTCAACAAGCTTTCTGCGGCAGGCTGTTTCGCACGGATGCGGACAAACACGACCGATCGAAGCCGGCAGCGGAACTCTGTCCTTAACAAGCGCAACAGCTTCCTTAAATTTACCCTCCGAAATGAGCTTAACATAGCCCTGACAGTCTGTTCCGGCAGGACAGTTCAGCGAACAGGGACCTTTACAGTCGCCCGTATGGTCGGAAAGAAGAAGCTCCAAAGCAATTTTCCTCGACTGACGGACTCTCGGAGTGTCCGTCTTGATAACCATTCCGTCCGAGGCGACGGTTGCACAGGCTCTGAGAAGCTTCGGAATATTCTCCGCTTCAACAACGCAGAGTCCGCAGGCACCGTAAGCCTTGACCTCGTCAATATAGCAAAGCGTCGGGATTTCAATATTATTATCACGGGCAATTTGAAGGATGGTCTGACCCTTTACGGCGGTCAGCTCTTTGCCGTCAATTGTAACTTTAATTTTATCCATTCAAATCACCTCTCAATCTACCTTAACTGCGCCAAATCGGCATACGCTCACGCATGAGCCGCACTTGATGCACTTATCCTGATCAATGGTGGAACGG
>DNGF01000169.1:3136-6906 GCA_003486665.1 Oscillospiraceae bacterium | reverse complement strand
CGGCATATAGTAAAGCATACCTGCATCAAAACGTCCGCCGCCGCCTGCACAGCTCTCAAAAAGAATATGAGGAAATGCGCTTGTAATTCTGTCCATAAGCTCGTATGTGCCGAGAATGAAGCGGTGGAAAAACTCCTTTGAATGTCGTGCGTCAAGCAAAGCCGAGCCTGGCTCGGTAATTGCGCGGTTGTAGTCCCACTTGAGATATGCGATATTGTTCTTTGAAAGAACATCATACATCTGATTGAAAATGCAGTCACGAACGTCCTGTCTTGTCATATCAATAACAAACTGCTGACGCGCAGGCGATTGCTCTCTGCCCTCAACGTGTACGCACCAATCGGGGTGAGCCTTGTAAAGCTCCGAGTCCTCGGAAATCATCTCAGGCTCATACCAGATGCCGAACTGAATGCCCTCTGCGTTTACTCTTTCAATTAACTTCGTAAGACCGCCCTTGAGCTTGCCCTCATTGACGAACCAATCTCCGAGGGATGAATTGTCGCTGTCACGGTGTCCGAACCAGCCGTCGTCCATAACGAGCAGCTCAATTCCCATTTCTTTGGCTTCCTTTGCGTAGCGAACGAGAGTTTCCTGATCAAAGTCAAATCCCGATCCCTCCCAGCTGTTGATGAGAAGCGGACGTTTTTTATTTTTCCATTCTCCTCTTATGAGATTGTTATTGTAAAAATCATGGAATGTGCGGCTCATTTTGCCCATGCCGCTGTCGGAATAAACCATTACGACCTCAGGGCTTTGGAACTCATCGCCCGGTTCAACGACCCATGTAAAATCAATCGGATTGATACCCATTACAAGACGAGTGCAGTCAAGATAATCCGTTTCAATATCAGCCGAGAAATTTCCGCTGTAAACAAGGTTAAAGCCGAAAGCGTCGCCGAAGTCCTCGCCGCCCTTGTCGTCAACGAGAGCCACAAACGGATTATGGTTATGGCTCGATGAGCCTCTCTTGCTGGCAACGGACTGTATTCCGTGAGCAAGATGGCGCGTTATAACTCTTCTCTCTCTCGACCAAACGCCCGAAAGATTTATCATGTTGTAATCCATCGACGGGAAGTTGACGCAGCAGCTTGCAACCTTTTCTATCTCAAATGTTTCCTTGCCCGTATTTTCAACCTTAACGCTCTCGGTGATAACGCTATAGTTTGCAAATGCGGTGTAATAAAGAGTCACCTTTGCGCCTGTAAAGCTGTCAATTGTAATAAGCTCAAGCGTTTGAGCCTCGCTGTCGTCATTGCAGTATGTTGCCGGAAGACCATTAAGCTTCGGCTTTCCGTCGTAAATCTTATGGTCAAGGTAACGGACATCCGTCGTTGTTCTTCCCATTGAATCCTTTATCGAGAGCGCGGCAAGTCTGTAGTCGCCCGATCCGTTGCAGGAATACTCCATCGGCTGAACGTCAAGCGAAAACTTGTAGTCGTCAACATGAACGTTCTTCGGCGAAATAGTCGCAAAGCCGCCCCTGAACGGCAGATTCAAAAGGTTATCATCGGGAATTTTCTTTCCGTAATAAAGGTGAATAAGATATCCCTCACGGATTCCGATCGCATATGTTGAATCAAGCGTATCAAGCTTGAAGATTTTTCTTTTTTCATCAAAGGTGATAGGCATAGCAAAACCTCGCTTCTGTTTTTAGTATGAATTATTTTATCATATACTCAGTTGCAGGTCAACAATTTACAATTGACAAATTCTCTTATTTACTATAAAATTTTATATGTTTAAGGGAGGTGTTCGCCACGGAAAAGAAAAACATACACAAGGATCACCGTCAAAGAGTCCGAGATGCCTATCTCAAAACGGGCATTGACGCAATGGCTGATCACAACATTCTCGAATTGCTTCTTTTTTATTGTATTCCTTACAAGGACACCAATCCGATAGCGCATGAATTGATCGAAAAATATCACGATCTCAACGGAGTGCTTGACGCGCCCGTAAAGGAACTTGAAAAGATAAACGGAATAGGCGAGAATGCCGCTGTGATGATAAAGCTTATCCGCGACATATGCTCGAAATATCACGACAACGCAATTAACGGCAAGGTCAATCTTGCTTCAAGCGAACGTCTTTATGATTTCATCAGAATGAAATATCTCGGTGAAACAAGAGAGATCGTCTATATGCTTTCTCTCGACGCTCACGGCAGACTCAAGCACTGCATTAAGGTCGCGGACGGCACTCCCTCCACCGCGGTTTCGGATAACAGAAGCCTTGTCGAGCTTGCGCTTAGGTTCGATGTTACGAACGCAATTATCGCTCATAACCATCCGAACGGCTTTGCCACTCCGTCGCAGGCGGATATTGCCGCAACAGAAGCGATTGCCAAGCTCTTTTCGACCGTCAGCATCAGTCTTGTTGATCATGTCATCGTTGCCGAGGATGAGATCTTTTCCTTTGCGATGAGCAAAAAATATTCGTCATACTTAGGATAAAACAAATTAAATAACTTCATTTTCTCCCTTTCAAATTAAGGGAGATTTTTTATTTTGCTTGACAAACAATAAGAAAAGGGGTATAATGAATATAGTCCGATTTCGGACGAACGGAGGTTTAAAATGGACAGTCACGCAAAAGCTAAGCTTGCACAGTACAATAAGAGTTTTAAATCCATAGATGAAACCTACCGCAATGTTGCAAAAAGATTCGGGATGTCGGAGTGTACGTTCTGGATACTCTACACTCTGAGAGCTGAAAATCCGTCGATGACGCAAAGCGAAATCTGCGCTCTGCAAAATCAGCCGAAGCAGACGGTGAATTCCGCGCTGAAAAAGCTTGAAAACGGTGGAATTCTCACTCTATCCCCCGGTGCCGACAGACGGAACAAATATGTTTCACTGACCGAAAAGGGATTGCAGCTTGCGAAAAAAACGGTAGATGTTTTTGCCGAATCCGAGGCAAAAGCGCTGCTGCTCATGTCAGAAAACGAGCAGGATTCTTTATGCTTACTGCTTGAAAAATACAGCAATTTACTTAACGACAATTTACAAATGCTGAAGCTGAAAGGAGATACTTCAATATGAAAATTATTACAGTCAGCCGTGAATTCGGAAGCGGCGGACGCGAAATTGCAAAAAGACTTTCGGACGTCCTCGGAATCGCTTATTACGACAGCGAGATAATCACCGAAATTGCAAAAAAAGCGGATCTTGACGAAAACTATGTTGCACATTCACTTGAAAAAGGCATTCAGCCGACTTTTCAAATTCATTTTGCGTGCGCCTTTTCGCACATTTCTGCACCCGACCCGACAGTTAAGCTGCTTGCCGCTCAGCATAACATAATCAATGAGCTTGCCGAAAAGGGCGACTGCATAATTGTCGGCAGAGCCGCAGACGTTTTGCTCGAAAAATACGACCCGTTCCGCATCTTTGTCTATGCCGATATGGAGTCAAAAATCGCAAGATGCCGCAAGCGTGCAGGCAACGACAGCAAACTCACCGACAAAGAGATCGAAAAGAAGATCAAGCAGATCGACAAGGGCAGAGCTTCAAGCTATAACATGATCTCTTCAACCGACTGGGGTGACAAGCGCGGCTACGACCTTTGCGTCAACACAACAAATATGAATATAAAGGAGATTACACCTTTCATTGCCGAATACGCAAGGCAGTGGTTTAAGGATAAGCAAGCATGAAAATAAAACTTTCGGATCATTTTACTTATTCCAAGCTTTTAAGATTTGTATTTCCGTCAATAATTATGATGATTTTCACTTCGATCTACGGAGTTGTTGACGGACTTTTTGTTTC
>DNGF01000169.1:0-3084 GCA_003486665.1 Oscillospiraceae bacterium | reverse complement strand
AAAACCGCCTTTGCGTCAATCAATCTCGTTATGCCGTTCGTAATGATACTCGGCGGCATCGGCTTCATGATAGGCACGGGCGGAACGGCGCTTGTTTCAAAGGTTCTCGGCGAGGGCAAGAAAGAAAAAGCGAATGAAATTTTCACGATGATGATTGTTTTTACGCTTATTCTCGGCGCGCTGCTTTCGGTCATCGGTGTTGTTTCAATGCCGTGGGTAGCAAAGTTCCTCGGCGCAACCGAGGAGATGATGGCAGACTGCATTCTTTACGGCAGAATCGTAACGGGCTTCACTGTCGCATTTATGCTCCAAAACGTTTTCCAAAGCTTTCTCATTGCCGCCGAAAAGCCTAAGCTCGGACTTTTGGCAACGGTGCTGGCAGGCGTGACAAACATGGTTCTCGATGCGGTTTTTATAATTGTTTTCAAATGGGGTGTTGCCGGTGCGGCAATCGCAACCGGTCTGAGCCAATGCGTCGGCGGAATTTTTCCGTTGATTTATTTCTCAAAGAAAAACTCAAGCCTTTTGCACCTGACAAAAACCAAGCTTGAAATTAAGCCCATTCTCAATGCCTGCGGCAACGGCTCCTCGGAGCTTATGAGCAACATTTCCTCGTCCGTCGTCAGCATGATCTACAACTTTCAGCTGATGAAATATGTCGGCGAGGACGGCGTTTCCGCTTACGGTGTGCTGATGTATGTTCAGTTTATTTTCGTTGCTATCTACATCGGATACGCAATCGGCTGCGCGCCGATAACGGGATATCACTTCGGCGCACAGAACCACAATGAGCTGAAAAATATGCTCAGAAAAAGCTCATTTCTCAGCGCAGTTTCGGGCGTTGTTCTGACTGTACTTGCAATCGTTCTTTCATCGCCGCTTGCAAAAATTTTTGTCGGCTATGACGAGGGACTTTACGAATTGACAAGGCACGCTTTCAGACTGTTCGCCTATTCATTCCTGTTGGCAGGATTTAACATTTTCGCCTCATCGTTTTTCACGGCGCTTAACAACGGTGTGGTTTCTGCGGCGATATCGTTCATGCGAACGCTGATTTTCCAGACCTCATCGGTTCTTATTCTCCCGATATTCCTCGGTGTGGACGGCATATGGTGGGCAATCACGGTTGCGGAGGTTTTTGCCTTCATCATCTCCCTCATCTTCCTCTTCGCCAAGCGTAAAAAGTATCATTATATGTAAAACGATCCCGGAGCAAATGCTCCGGGACATTTTTTACCGATTATTATTTCTCTTTTCTGTTTCTCATCATAAGGAACGCCAATATTCCCAACAAAATAATAAGTGCTGCTGTTCCGAAAACGATAATCAATGTTTTGTTATTATTTTTCTCGCTTTGCGGAGTGTTGTTTGAGTTATCAATATTGATATTGTTTGATACCGTCAGTTCTATGTCCAATCCGTTTTTTTGAGCATAATCCTGAGCCGCCGAGCCCTGCTCACAAACAATTTTTATATCGTTTCCGTTGCTTTCTCCGAACGCGTTTTCACCGAACTGTGTAACGCAATCGGGAATCTTTATTTTCTCAACACTTGTATTTTCAAACGCATTGCTTGCGATACAGCCAACGGTTAATCCGCCGATTGTTTCGGGAATTTCCACATAGCTATCATTGCCGAAATAATTGTTTATTATAATTATATTGTTTTCGATATAATATTTAAAATCACCGTATGTCGAAAGGTCTTTTTCTTTGACTGTTTCAGGCTCTTGGAAAGACTTATATGTTATCGAGGTCACTTTTTCCGTATGCTTATTGCTTGACGGGAATGTTGATTTTACGGTACTGCTATATGGCTTTGTTGTTTTCGGTGTGCTTGGTGTTGGATTGGTTGGTTTTTGCGTAGTTTTGGGGGTTGTCTTTTGTGTTGTCCTTTGCGTGGTTTTTTGAATATTTTCAGAGGCATATTGTACCTTGAAATTATATTCACTGTCGTATCCTGCAATAAGAATATAGTAAGTACCACTATTCAAATAAATTCGTGAAGATGTTTTTGTTACTGCATTTTGATATACAGTAAAATTCAATAATCTTTCTCCATCATATTGCATCAAATAAACATATGCCGAACTTTTACAATCATGATTTAACAATATACTTATATATCCGCTTTTATTTAACGTAAACTTATAATAATCAAAATCTTCATCGCTACCCATTGTTGATCCATAAAAAATGGTGTCAATTGAGATAGTGTCGGCTCGATAAATGTTTTTATTATCTTCGCTTTCCCAGTTGCTCGCTTTGGTATAATTGATTTTGAAATTGTATGTATTCTCTTCTGTCCCAAGCTTATTGTTGCCGGAAATATACAGATAATATGTTCCTGATGATAAACCACACTTGAGAGTTTCTTTTCTCAAAGATGTTTCATAAACATCATAGCCCCAAATTTTTTCAGCAGTTGTTCCATCATAACTGTATAACATTAAATGATGTCCGTTATTTCCATCATCATGATTAAACAACACAGAAATATATCCCGGTGCATTTAATGTAAACTTATAATAATCTACATCCCAACTTCCTTTTGTTGATCCGTAAATCGTTGTATTCACCGACACACTGCTTGCCTGCGTAATTTTATCGTTCGGTTCGCTGTCGTCACCTGTGGCAAAACCTGTCAGAGCCAACATTTGTGCAATAATAAACGCACAAATCAAAACCGAAACGATTTTTCTTGTTAATTCCTTCATTTTGAAATCCCCTTTATTATTTTTTAAAAAATAATATCACAAATTGTGATAACTGTCAATATCTCAATTTGTGAAACGTATAATAATTTCATGGAGTGATTCTATGAGATTAAAGGAATTAAGAGAGGACAACGATATAAAACAGCGTGAGCTTGCAGAAAAGCTCAATATTTTGCAAAACACATATTCGCAATACGAAAACGGTCAGCGTCAGGTTCCTATCAACACTTTGATCCAACTTGCGCTTTTCTACAATACATCGGTTGATTATCTTCTCGGAGTAACCGATGTGCGTATTCCGTACGAAAGAGCAAAAAAATATAAATAAAAAGCAGAGGTCTTCCGTTTGAACTGCCCCAAATTGTGCA
>DNGF01000221.1 GCA_003486665.1 Oscillospiraceae bacterium | reverse complement strand
GCACAGGACCAACACACCACATGACTGAAATAATGCTTCAGATATAATCTCCTGCAATATCTTAATTATTATAATATATTTTCGATATTTTAGCAAGTGATTTTATTAAAAAATTATTGATTTTCTTCTGTTTTTTTCTTTCTACCGATGTATTTTTTTGTCATCAGAACCGCAATTACTATCGGGATAGCGCAAATTGCGGCAAGGACAATATATTTCATCGGTATCAGTTCGTAAATTCCGTCGCCGAGAATCGTAAAAGCAATAACTCTCGGTGCAATTCCGAGGACGGAAAGCAGAAGATAGGGCAAAAATTTAAAATCAAACGCGCCCATGAAAAGTGATGAGAAATCAATCGGAAATGCGGGAATAAGACGCATTAAAAAAATTGCGGCATTTCGGTTTTTATCAAGCATTGAAAAAAATTTATCGCCCGCTTTTGTATTGCGAATTTTCTTTTCAACAGCGTCTTTTCCGAGAAATTTACCCATAAAGAATGTTACAGTGACCTCAACGGCAATACCAAGCAAGTTTACAATGACCGCACGTTTCCAGTCAAAAGCCATGCCGACGGAAATATAGATAAGCGATGCGGGAATGACCATTAAAACAGCCTTAACGGCATAAACGCCGAGTATTATCAATTCGGCAATCAGCAATGAAGACGCACCTGCAATCAATACACGGACATCGAGATTTGAAAGATAATCATAGTTGACTATTGCCGTGACAAAAACGGCAACGGCAAAAACAATTTTTATAATGTTTTTTACGGTTTCTTTTTTCATAAAATGCTCCGATTATTTTGGATGTTTTATAATATTATACCACAGAAAAAGCAAAAAGAAAACGAAAGCCGAAAAATACGACTTTCGTTTAAGGCAATAGCCCGCAATTGAGATGTGCGCTATTGCCTTAATATTTTATTTTCAGCCCATCTTTTCCTTGATGTGAGAAAGTCTTTCAAGAGCTTCATTAAGCGTGTCATCCTTCTTTGCAAAGTGAACACGGACAATATTATTGATGCCTTTTTCATTAAAGAATGATGTACCCGGAACACAGGCAACGCCGACCTTCTGCGCCATTTCAAGGCAGAAATCAACGTCTGACTGACCCGGCTTAAGGAACGGAGCGATATCGGCAAGGACAAAGTATGCGCCCTGCGGATCCGTATACGGAATTCCGATACGGTCAAGACCCTCTGTGAAAAGCTTTTTCATGTGTGCATAATGTGCGCCGAACTTTTCATAATAGCTGTCAGGCATATTAAGACCTACGCAAGCAGCCTCCATAAGCGGAGAAGCCGCACCGACAGCGTTAAAATCGTGGTATTGCTTAATTCTGTCCATGAGATGTTTAGGAGCAATAGCATAACCAAGACGCCATCCGGTAATTGAATAGGTTTTCGAGAGAGAAGAACAGCTTACGGTTCTCTCCCACATACCCTCAAGACTGTTCATATAGATATGCTTGTGTCCCTCATAGATGATATGCTCGTAAACCTCATCCATAATTGCATAAACATCATATTTAATGCAAAGATCCGCAATGGTTCTCAATTCATCATAAGTGAAAACCTTACCGCTCGGATTTGAGGGGTTGCAGATAAGAATTGCTTTTGCGCCTTTCTTAAATTCAGCTTCGATAATATCCGGATCAAAATTAAATTCGGGCGGTACAAGCGGAATGAAAACAGGCTCGCAGTCTGCCATAATAGCCTGCGCTCTGTAATTCTCAAAATAGGGTGAAAACATAACAATTCTGTCACCCGGATTTGTAAGGGCAAAAATTGTGTCAACCATTGCCTCGGTTGAACCGATCGTTACAACCATGTCCGTGTTGGGATCAAGTTCACGACCCATAAAGCGTCCGCATTTTCTTGCGAGAGCTTCACGAAAATTCGGCGCACCCATGGTGATCGGGTACTGATGAGGACCGATATGAGCTATCTCTGCAAGGCGATCCGTAATTTCTTTCGGAGGATCAAAATCCGGAAATCCCTGTGCAAGGTTAATTGCACCGCAATCGAGAGCAACACGAGTCATTCTTCTGATAACGGAATCTGTAAAAAGTGCATTTTTTCTGCTTAATTCCTGCATTGTGTATGTTCCTTTCTTAACAAACCGACTGAAAGGAAGGTCGATTTATTTTATTTGCTTAGCTTTTTTTGCCTTTCCTTAGTTAATTTAAGAAGACAAAGCAATGCGACAGAGAAGACAAAGGTATTTAAAAACACTTATCCCTTCCACCGCAAGCAGTCCCCCTCCACTTACAATAAGGGGAGGCAGACTTATTGTTAATTTGATGACATATAAATAATACTCCGTCAGACGGGAAAAATCAATAGTTATTTAATTCCGAGGTCATCGCCCGATGCGACAACAACAAAGTATCTTTTGAGAACAGATGTGAAAATATCAACATCCTTGACTTTGAAAATCATGTATGCAAGTCCGTCCTTCTGTCCGAAAACGGAATACATATATTCAATGTCAATATCCTCGTTTGATATAATGTTAAGAAGCTCGTTGAGTCCGCCTGCTTTGTTCGGAACTGCCGCTGCAACAACGGGGGTTTCCGTAACGATAAAGCCGTTATTGCGGAGAAGCTTTGCAGCCTCGTTGCAATCATCGGAAATAATTCTGAGAATTCCGTAGTCGGCTGTTTCGGCAATATTCAATGCCTTAAGATCAATGTTGTTATCGGACAGAATTTTTGTAATCTCCGAGAGCTGTCCTGCTCTGTTTTCCAAAAAAACCGAAATCTGAGTAATAGCCATTGTTCTGCCTCCTTATATCTTTCTCTTATCAATAACACGGACTGCCTTGCCTTCGCTTCTGGTGATCGACTTCGGGGCAACAAGGCGAACCTTGGTGTAAATTCCGAGCATTGCTTTCAAAGCTGCAACAAGTGATTTTTCCATCTCAGTGATCTTACCGAGGTTATCCGAGAAATTGTCCTGGGTCATTTCAACCATGACTTCGAGCGTATCGCTGTTGTTTACACGGTCAACTATGATCTGATAGTTAGCCTGATAGCCCTGCTCGATAAGAACGGTTTCAATCTGTGACGGGAATACGTTGACGCCCTTAACGATAAGCATATCGTCGCTTCTGCCCATCGGCTTGCACATTTTAACAAGTGTTCTGCCGCAGGAGCATTTTTCTCTTGTGAGAACGCAGATGTCACGGGTTCTGTATCTGAGAAGCGGAAAGGCTTCTTTAGTTATTGATGTGAAAACAAGCTCGCCCTGAGTGCCGTCGGGAAGAACCTCGCCTGTGTCGGGGTCAATAATTTCGGCAATGAAGTGATCTTCATTAATGTGCATACCCGTCTGCTCCGAGCATTCAAATGCAACGCCGGGACCGCTGATCTCGGTCAGACCGTAGATATCATATGCCTTAATGCCGAGCTGATTCTGAATCTCCTGACGCATTTTTTCGCTCCATGCTTCTGCGCCGAAGATACCTGCCTTAAGCTTGATTTTATCTCTGAGTCCGCGCTCGTGGATGCTCTCCGCAAGGTATGCTGCATAGGACGGAGTACAGCAGAGTATTGTTGATTGAAGGTCGGTCATGAATTGAAGCTGTCTGTCGGTATTGCCTGAGGACATAGGAAGAGTAAGACTTCCAACCTTATGGCTGCCGCCGTGAAGCCCCGCACCGCCTGTAAAAAGTCCGTAGCCGTATGCAACCTGAACAACGTCTTCATTTGTTCCGCCGGCTGCCACAATTGCGCGGGCGCAGCAATCCTCCCAGAGGTCAATATCATGCTGAGTGTAAAAAGCAACAACGCGTCTGCCGGTTGTGCCGGATGTGGACTGAATTCTTACGCAGTCCTTTAACGGAGCGGCAAGAAGTCCGTAGGGGTAAGCGTCACGAAGATCCGCCTTTGAAAGGAACGGAAGCTTGTGAAGATCGTCAACGCCCTTGATATCGTCGGGTGTAACGCCCTTTTCTTCCATCTTTTTTCTGTAGTAAGGAACATTGTCCCAAACGTGTTTTACTTGTTTAACAAGTCTTTCATTTTGAAGCTCACGGATCTTTCCCGGTGAAGCACATTCAAATTCTTTTTGATAATATCTTTCCATAATGAAAACTCCTGTTTAAGCGTCTTTGCCAAGTAAAAATGCCTTTTTGTTTATCTCAAGAAACTTTGGCGGAACGCTTTTTTCAATCGCCGCCATCCATTCCTCTGTTGTAAAGTCAAAATATTTTGAAAGCCTGCCCATAAGCACAAGATTGACCGCCTTTGACGTGCCTGCTTCTTCGGCAAGTGAAAGAGCGTCAATTGCGTCTAGATTAACGCCGAGAGCCTTGATTTTTTCAACAAGCTCGGTAGGATATTCCGCCGCTCCGGTAATTACGGGCATGGGATTGATCTCCTGAGTGTTTGTAATTATTGTTCCGTCCGATTTAAGAAATTCTGTCCAGCGAGCCGCTTCAAGAAGCTCAAAGGAAATAATGATATCAGCTTCGCCCTTGTCAATAATCGGTGAATAAACCTTATCGCCGTAGCGAACGTAGGTAACAACACTGCCGCCTCGCTGGCTCATTCCGTGAACCTCGCTGACCTTAACATCATAATTTTTTTCAAGAAGAAGTCTGCCGAGAAGCTTACTTGCAAGCAGTGTTCCCTGACCGCCGACTCCGACGATCATAATATTCTTTGTTGCCATTATCTGTCACCTTCCTTTACTAACTCAATTGCCTCAAATTTACATAAGCTTGCGCAAAGTCCG
>DNGF01000047.1 GCA_003486665.1 Oscillospiraceae bacterium | reverse complement strand
GTTTTCCTTCTGGATCTTCTCCACCAGGTCCATCTCGCCCACGTAGTCGGCGCCGGCGGCCTTGGCAGCCTCGGCCTTGTCGCCCTTGGCGAACACCAGAACGCGGACGGACTTGCCGGTGCCGTTGGGCAGCACGATGGCGCCGCGGACCTGCTGGTCAGCGTGACGGGAGTCCACGCCCAGCTTGACGTGCAGCTCGACGGTCTCGTCGAACTTGGCGGAAGCGGTCTTGCAGATCAGCTCCAGACCCTCCTTGGGGTCATACAGCATAGCCTTGTCGATCTGCTTGGCGCTCTCTTGATATTTCTTACCTCTAAACATTTCTTACACCCTCCTTACTCGCCGACCACGACGCCCATGGAGCGGGCGGTACCGGCGATCATGCTCATGGCAGCTTCCAGAGACGCGGCGTTCAGGTCGCGCATCTTCAGCTCGGCGATCTTCTGAATGGAGGCCTTGGAAATGGTGGCGACCTTGGTCTTGTTGGGGACGCCGGAACCGGACTCAATGTTGCACTCCTTCTTGATGAGGACGGCTGCGGGGGGAGTCTTGGTGATAAAGCTAAAGGAACGGTCGGCGTACACGGTGATGACCACGGGGATGATCAGGCCCATGTCGTTCTTGGTGCGCTCATTGAATTCCTTGGTGAAAGCCATAATGTTTACGCCGTGCTGTCCGAGTGCCGGACCAACGGGCGGAGCCGGTGTTGCTTTGCCGGCGGGGATCTGAAGCTTAATAAAGCCTACTACCTTCTGAGCCATATCTTGCACCTCCAAAGTAATGTGGTTCGTCGGAGCAATTTGATTGGAATTTTTGCTCCTCCCACAACGGAGCCGAAGCTCCATGCCCCATAGGGACATATAAATCAAGCCGTGCGGCTTAATTATCGTGTTTCATCAATCGGTAACGGGTTCAACCTGATCAAGCTCAAGCTCAACCAAAGTTTCCTTACCGAACAATGCGGAAACAGTAACCTTGACCTTATTGTTATCAAGATCAATTTCCTCTACCTTACCGGTGAAGCCCTCAAAGATTTCATCGGTGATGTTGACCGTATCGCCAACCTCATACTTGACTTCAACGACCTTCTTTTCAACGCCGAGTCTGTAAACCTCTTCCTCGGTCAGAGGAATGGGCTTGCCCTCAGGACCTACAAAGCCTGTCGCACCTCTTGTGTTGCGGATAACGAGCCATGCTTCGTCGCTGATTTTCGGCATATCGTTTTCGTCAAGGAAAGTTGCAATTTTAACCATAACGTAACCCGGAAAGATCTTACGCTCAACCTCACGGGTCTTACCGTCCTCGCGAACCTCGACAACGGTTTCCGTAGGAATCTTGACCTCAAAGATCTCATCCTGCATTTTGCGGTTTTCGGCAGCTTTCAAAACGTTTGTGGCTACTTTGTTTTCGTAGCCTGAGTAGGTATGAACAACATACCATCTGGCATCATTTGACATTGCCGTTCCTCCGTATCGCTGAAATTATTGAGCCGCTGTTGTGCTGTTGTCGGTCACTATGTTGATTCCAGCCGTTGTTGTTTCAGAAGCGGTCGTGGTTTCGGCAACAGTTGTAGTCGTGCGGTTTTCTGCGACAGTACGAAGTCCGCTGATACCCTTTGTTAATCCAAGGTCAACAAGGAATACAAGTACGCCGACGATAGCTATACAAACGATCGTGACAACCGTTCCCTTGAGAACTTCCTTGGCGCCGGGCCATGTGATCTTCTTGAGATCGCCTTTGCTGTTCTTGAAGAAATTCTTTATGGCTTTGCCCATACGCGCGAAAAAATTGGGCTTCTTATTCGGCTTCTTTGAAGTCTTTTCTTTTTCAGCCTTTGCGATTTTCTTAGCAGCTTCGGAACTCTCTTTCTTTGCCATAACAGTTCTCCTTCCGGCTTACTTCGTTTCTTTGTGGAGAGTATGCTTCTTGCAGAATCTGCAATACTTGTTCATCTCCAACCTGTCGGGTGTGTTTTTCTTGTTTTTCATTGTGTCGTAATTGCGCTGCTTGCATTCTGTGCAAGCGAGTGTAACCTTAACTCTCATTTCGGCACCTCCATTTAACCGGTTTGTCCGGGATTTTAAGCCTCCCTCGTATGGGAATTCACACCTTGTAAATTCCTAAAGCAGGGTACAAAAAAAGAACCCTCCTTAAAGAGGTACAGTTATTCTATCACAATAAGCAAGTATTGTCAAGCAATTTTTGCTTATTATAATGTAAAAAGACGATAAAAATCATGCCCGTCAATATGTAGCGGTACGGGATATTCTAAACCACTAACAACGGCATCGAATATGCTTTTCAATGCCGTTGTTCTTTTGCTTTGACGGTTTTTAATTATACATTAATATATGCAAAATGTCAAATTATAAATCATCTGCATCCTGCTGCGGCTTAACGGTTTCGATCGAGTTTCCCGTATAGCTGCCGAGAACGTCGGTATCGCTGCCTGCTTCCCAGTCGTTCACTATTGACTGAACCAGCGGAGAAAGCTTCAGCTTTTTCTTCTTTTTACGTTCTTTTTTGTCCATTTAAAAATCACCTCCCACAATAATATTTGCAGAAAGCTCTCGTTTATTGACACGAAAACAAAAAAGATGTATGATATAAAAAGCAGATTTATGCCGCATAATCCATATATTCGGTACTGCACAGTAAAAATTTTGAGGTATAAAAAATGAAGTTATATAAAAAAATCGGAATCATAATGCTTTGTGCCGTGCTGACTTTTTCGCTCTCGGCGTGCGAAGTCGGTCAGGGAATTCCTTTTTTGTCAACAAAAAGCAAAACGACACTGCCCGACAACACAGTAACGGTAACGTTCCCGGAGGGCTACACCGTGGTCCAGATTGCCAAAAAGTTAGAGCAGAACAAAGTCTGCTCGGCACAGGCATTTCTCGATGCTTGCAAGAAGCCCGCTGCCGGAATTGAGATTGACAATGCGGACGACAGAGTTTTCCTTTTGGAGGGATATATTTTCCCCGACACATACGAATTTTATTTCGATTCCGATGCTCAGTCGGTCGTTGATAAATTTATTGAAAACTACAATTCAAAAATCACCGATGAAATGAAGCAGAAAGCAAAGGCTCTCGGCTACACGATGGATCAGATGATGACGCTCGCTTCCGTAATTCAAAAAGAATGTGACGCCGACATTGACGAATGCGCCAATGTTTCATCCGTTTTCCATAACAGGCTCAAGGATCCTGCTTCGTTCCCGAAGCTTGAAAGCGATGTGACGACATTTTATATTTCGCAAAATCTTAAAGACGTTCTCGGCTATCAGGACGGAGTTGCTCTTGAAAATCAGAATGATGAAGTAAAAAAATACATGGAGCTTTACAGCACATACTATTGCTCCGGACTGCCCGCAGGACCTATCTGCAATCCGGGACTTAAAGCGATCAA
>DNGF01000174.1:6101-6731 GCA_003486665.1 Oscillospiraceae bacterium | reverse complement strand
AATTTTGCCACAGCACATTTTTGTTCGGGGCAGAAAAATAAATAGATTTTAGACATTAGGTTTTGAATGTGGCAAATGGAAAAGACTGCATAAAAAGTACAGACATCTAATATCTACAATCTACAATCTAACATCTATACCCCACACATCCTCAAAGAAAGGATCAGAAGATATGAAAACAATCAGATTGACTGCCGGTGAGGCGATCGTCAGATATCTTGACAATCAGTACGTTGCCATTGAGCAGGACGGAAAGCTCGTTGAAAGCAAATTAGTTGAGCTTTTCTATGCTATTTTCGGTCACGGCTGTGTTCTCGGTGTCGGCGAGGCGCTCTCGCAGGCGGAACACTCAATAAAGGTTATGCAGGGCAGAAATGAGCAGGGTATGGCTCAGGCTGCAACGGCATATGCCAAGATGAACAACAGACTTAAAATCATACCCTGTATGTCGTCAATCGGTCCCGGTGCGGCGAATATGGTAACGGCGGCGGCTACTGCTACGGTCAACAATATTCCGCTCCTCCTTTTCATGGGCGACACATTCGCAAGCCGTCAGCCCGACCCCGTTCTTCAGCAGGTTGAGCAGCTCCATGACGGTACTTGTACTACGAACGACGCTTTCAGGGCGGA
>DNGF01000174.1:3311-6066 GCA_003486665.1 Oscillospiraceae bacterium | reverse complement strand
AACGCGCTATTTTGACCGCATTACCCGTCCCGAAATGGTTATGACGGCGCTCACGAACGCCATGAGAGTTCTCACCGATCCGGCTCACACGGGTGCGGCGGCGATCGCTCTCTGTCAGGACGTTCAGGGTGAAAGCTATGATTATCCGGTTGAATTTTTCAGAAAAAGAGTTCATTTCATTCCCCGACAGATTCCGTGTGACTATGAGGTTAAAGCGGTTGCCGAGGAGATTAAAAAGAGCAAAAAGCCCCTTGTTATTGTCGGCGGCGGCGTTAGATATTCGTTCGCAGGCGAGCAGGTAAAGGCTTTCTGCGAGAAGCATAACATTCCGTTCTCCGAAACTCAGGCAGGTAAGAGTGCTATCGAATCGAGCCATTACCTCAATGTCGGCGGTATCGGCGTAACGGGTAATTCAAGCGCAAACGTGCTTGCCAAGGACGCTGATCTGATCATCGGTATCGGAACGAAATTCTCCGACTTCACGACCTCGTCAAAGTGGCTCTATGCCGACACTCAGGTTGTAACGATCAATGCCAGCGCATTCCACGGCGGCAAGCTTGACAGCATAAAGATGGTGGCCGACGCCAAGGAGGGCGTAACTGCTCTTGAGAAGTACCTTGACGGCTACAAGTCAGCTTACACAACCGAAATCGCAGACGCAAAGGCGGATTGGGATAAGGAAATGGCACGTCTTGCCGCAACGCATTACGGCGAGGGCTACACTCCCGAAATCCCGAACCATATGCCCGATGCGGTCGAAAGCTTCGTGAAGGCAACGGGCGGCGTTATCACACAGACGGCGGCTCTTTCACTTATCCGCAGGCTTATTCCGTCCGATGCGGTTGCAGTCGGCGCGGCAGGCTCGCTTCCCGGCTGTATGCAGAGAATGTGGACGACCGACAAGCTCTATTCCTACAACATGGAGTACGGCTATTCATGTATGGGCTATGAAATCGCAGGTGCATTCGGCTCAAAGCTCGCTTGTCCCGATCAGGAGGTTTACGCTTTCACGGGCGATGGCAGCTACAATATGCTCCATTCCGAAATGCTGACGGCATTGCAGGAGGGCAAGAAGATCAATGTCATGCTCTTCGACAACGCATCGTTCGGTTGTATCAACAATCTTCAGATGGGTCAGGGTGTTAATTCGCTCTGTACGGAAGCCCGTTACCGTGACGGCGACAAGCCGATCCGCGAGGGCGAATTCATGAATATCGACTATGCCGCCTGTGCAAGAGGCTACGGCTATGTCGCATACACAGCAAAGACTATGGATGAGCTTGAGGCGGCGGTGCTTGATTCACTCAAGCAGACAAAGCCCGTACTCATTGATATAAAGGTTCTTCCGAAATCCATGACGGACGGATACGGCGGCTGGTGGAATGTCGGCTGTTCGGATATTCCGCGTACCGAAAAGGGTAAGGAAGCGCTTGCCGAAAGAACGCAGAAGCTTTCTGAGGCTAAAAAGTATTAAGGCACAGCCTTGCAGAAAAATCTTAATCACGCAAATCGCACACCTCAATTGTGCGATATTGCCTTAAGGCAACACCTTACAAAAATTTACTATGCAATTCTTTGACAAGGAGAGGTAACATGGACGCAAAAAAAATTAAACTCGGTATTGCACCGATCGGCTGGACAAACGATGATATGCCCGATCTCGGCAGTGAGAACACCTTTGAGCAGTGCGTAAGCGAAATGGCGCTTGCAGGCTTTGAGGGCTGTGAGATAGGCAACAAGTATCCCAAAACCGTTGAGGAAATGCACGAGTACCTTGATATCAGAGGACTTCAGATCGCTAACCGCTGGTTCTCATCATTCATTCTCACAAAGCCCTTTGAAGAGGTTGAGAAGGATTTCAGAGAGAACTGCGAGTTCCTTAAGGGCTGCGGCGCTAAGAGAATCGGCGCTTCGGAGCAGAGCTACAGCATTCAGGGACAGATGGACACACCTGTTTTTGAGAATAAATACGTTATGAACGATGAGGAGTGGAAGAAGTTCACAGACGGACTTTCAAAGCTCGGCAATATCGCCAAGGAATATGGCATTACGCTTGTTTATCATCATCACATGGGTACGGTTGTTCAGACAGCCGAGGAAATCGACAAGATGATGGATATGTGTGATCCCGACGCCGTTTATCTTCTTTTCGATTCGGGTCATCTTGCATATTGCGGCGAGGACTACATGGCAGTTCTCAAGAAGTATGCTAAGAGAATCAAGCACGTTCACCTCCAGGATATCCGTCCGGAGATCGTTAAGCAGGTTAAGGACGAGCATAAGTCGTTCCTCCAGGGTGTTCGTATGGGTGCTTTCACAGTTCCGGGCGACGGCGCAATCGACTTCAAGCCGATCTTCGATGTTCTTGACGAAACAGGTTATGAGGGCTGGATGCTCGTTGAAGCAGAGCAGGATCCCGCAATTGCAAATCCGTTCAAGTATGCAAAGATGGCAAGAGCCTACATTGCAGAAAAGGCAGGACTTTGATTATAATAGGCTCCCTTGTAGGGGAGCTGTCGCAAAGCGACTGAGAGGTTTACTTCAAGTTCGCTGAAATTTACTTTGAGCGTGGGCTCCTCCTCTGGGGGAGCTGGCGGCGTAGCCGACTGAGAGAGTAAGATTTTATCAGACCTAAACTCCTTCCGACTTCGGCGCAATCCGCCGAAGCCACCTCCCTCAAGAGGGAGGCCACGAAGCTTCTGCATCAAATATAGAAATCTATAATGATTTTTAATTTGACTTAGTAGGGGCGTGC
>DNGF01000174.1:1717-3200 GCA_003486665.1 Oscillospiraceae bacterium | reverse complement strand
GTCCGTGACTGAGGGGTTTGGGTTAAGAGAAAAGATAAGAGTGAAAAGAAACGGTGGCTTTGCATTGCAAAGCATTAAAATAAAACACCTTTTCTCTTCGTTCTTCTCTATCCACTTTTATCTCAAAAATAACCCCTCCGTTTCGCTGCGCTCAACACCTCCCATGCAGGGGAGGCAAGAAAAGCGTGCAATAAAACAAGTTAAAAAATTAGAATAACATACAAGGAGATGTAACAATGTCCGCAGAAAAACTCAAATACTTTGTCAACGGCGAGTACGTTGAATCAAAGACCGACAAGTACTATACTCTTGTTAACCCCAGTACGGGCGAAACAACGGGTTATGCTCCCTGCTGTACCAACGACGAGGTTCTCGGCGCAATCGCAGCGGCTAAGGCAGCTTTCCCCGGCTGGAGCTCAACTCCGGCAATCAAGAGAGCGCAGATTCTTTACAACATCCGCGATCTTCTTATTAAGCACATGGACGAGCTTACAATGCTTGTTGCCGAGGAAAACGGCAAGGTATGGGCTGAGGCTGAGGGCGATGTACTCAAGGCTAAAGAGGGTACAGAGCTTGCAACTCAGGTTCCGTCACTTATGATGGGCGAGAGCATTATGGACGCTTCAAGAGGCTACGACACAGTTAAGTACCGTGAGCCGATGGGCGTTTTCGCAGGTATCGTTCCCGTAAACTTCCCCGCTATGATTCCGTTCGGCTGGATGGCTCCGACCTGCATTGCTTGCGGTAACACAATGGTTATCAAGGCTGCAAGCCTTACTCCGAGAACTGCCCTCAGAATTGCCGAACTTTATAAGGAAGCAGGTGTTCCCGATGGCGTTATCAACGTTGTTACCTGCTCAAGAAACGAGATCAATACGATCCTCGAAAGCCCGGATGTTAAGGGTATCACATTTGTCGGCTCAACTCCCGTCGGCAAGCTTATATATGAAAAGGCTGCAAGCGCAGGCAAGAGAGTTCAGTGCCTTTGCCAGGCTAAGAACCATGCTCTTGTTCTTGCAGATACTCCGATCGAGAGAACTGCGGCAGGCGTTATGAACTCCGCATTCGGCTGTGCGGGTCAGAGATGTATGGCTCTGAGCTGCTGTGTTGTTGAGGAGAGCATCGCAGACAAGTTTGTTGCAGAGCTTGTTAAGCAGGCTAAGAACCTTAAGCTCGGTCCCGCATATGACAAGACCTCAAAGCTCGGACCCATTACATATGAAAAGCACTACAAGGAAGTCCTTGCAGACATCGACAAGGGTGTTGCTGAGGGCGCAGAGCTTGTACTTGACGGCAGAAACTGCGTTGTTGAGGGCTATGAGAACGGATTCTTCGTTGGACCGACAATCTTTGACCACGTTAAAGAGGACATGACAATCGGCCGTGACGAGGTATTCGGACCTGTTCTTTGCATCAAGAGAGTTAAGAGCTTTGAAGAGGGTCTTGCGGTTATGAACGCTAACCCGTACGCTAACGGCTCGTG
>DNGF01000174.1:239-1675 GCA_003486665.1 Oscillospiraceae bacterium | reverse complement strand
CCGTGAGTTCGTCCGTCACACAGACGGCGGTATGGTCGGCGTAAACGTTGGTATTCCTGTTCCGATCGGATTCTTCCCGTTCGCAGGTCATAAGGATTCGTTCTTCGGCGATCTCCACTGCCTCGGCAAGGACGCATACCGCTTCTTCACCGAGAGCAAGTGCGTAACAACACGCTGGTTCGACGAGGAAGAGATGAAGAAAACAGAAGTTTCCACATGGGACGGCACAATATAATCAGGAGGATTTACAGTTATGATTAATGTAGGTATTATCGGCGCAGGCCGTATCGGTAAGGTACACTGCGAGTCAATCATGAGATATGTTAAGTCAGCTACGGTTAAGGCTATTGCCGATCCGTTTCTTAATGACGAAACAAAAGAGTGGGCAAAGGGTCTTGGTGTAAACGAGTTCTACACCGATTATCACAAGATTCTTGAGGACAAGGACATTCAGGCTGTTCTTATCTGCTCATCAACCGACACACATTCAACGATTTCTCTCGAAGCTATTGCCGCAGGCAAGCACATCTTCTGCGAGAAGCCGATCGACCATGACGTTAACAAGATCCTTGAGGTTAAGAAGGCTCTTGAAAACAGCAACGTTAAGTATCAGGGCGGATTCAACCGCCGCTTCGACCACAACTTCAAGGCTGCAAGAAAGGCAGTTGAGGGCGGTCAGATAGGCGACCTCAATATCCTTAAGGTTTGCTCCCGTGATCCGGGCGCACCGCCGGTAAGCTACATCAAGGTTTCGGGCGGTATCTTCCTTGACATGACGATTCATGATTTTGATATGGTTCGCTTCATGTCAGGCTCAGAGGTTGAGGAAGTATTCGCATACGGTGCGGTTCTTGTTGACCCGGCAATCGGTGAGGCAGGCGATATCGACACAGCAGTTATTTCAATGAAGCTCGCTAACGGCGCAATCGCAGTTATTGATAACTGCCGCCGCGCAAGCTACGGCTACGACCAGAGAGTTGAGGCTTTCGGCTCACTCGGTCAGGTTGCTATTTCCAACGACTCGGAGTCTACCGCAGTTGTTTCGGATGCTAACGGCGTTCACGGTGAGGTTCCGCTCAACTTCTTCCTTGAGAGATACATGGGAGCATATGTTGAGGAGGTTTCCGAGTTCGTTGACTGTGTTGTTAACGACAAGCCGATCACTGTAGGTCTTGAGTGCGGTCTTCAGCCTGTACTTATCGGTATCGCTGCCAAGAAATCTCTTGAAACAGGTATGCCGGTTAAGATTGCAGATGTTGCTGCGGAATACGGTCTTTAATATCTGAGGCAACACCTTAATTGTACGTTATTACAATAAAATAATAATAATTTCGGCGGCGCAGGTTTTCCTGCGCCGTTGTGTGTAAAAAGTTATGTAGTCAATTTAGAAAATTTTTAAAGAAATAATTGGTTTTGGCAGAAATCTATACTTGGCT
>DNGF01000174.1:0-192 GCA_003486665.1 Oscillospiraceae bacterium | reverse complement strand
CAGCCGACTGAGGGGTTTAATAAAAGTTAGATGGAATTAACTTCGATTTAGTAGGGGCGTGCACGTCCGCTAAAGTCTGATGAAAATATAAGCGGACGACCGATGGTCGCCCCCTACAAGCAATATTGAAGTTAATTCTATTTTTAACCGCTCCTTTTAACCCCTCCGTTTCGCTTCGCTCAACACCTCCCC
>DNGF01000088.1:705-2720 GCA_003486665.1 Oscillospiraceae bacterium | reverse complement strand
CTGACGGCATTTTTCCTGACAAGATTATTTCTTGCATTGATTATTTCCTTTATCGCCGCATCAATAATATTCTGCTTGCTCTTTGCCAATCCTCTGTCTATGCTTGCGCCTACTGCAACGGCGGTTGAATAATCTGACCACGATTCGGCTGTGTAAAGCTCCGATTGTGAGCTGTCGAATTCATTAAGAACCTTATCAAGAGCTGTGTAATCTGCCGTCTGCGTTCTGTTTTCACAAGCGCTTGTTTTGATCGTTATGGGGTCAAAATCGCCGTCCTTACTCGTTACCACGCAGTAATAGTACGGAGCATAATAATCGACAGGGTTAAAGTTTTTGCCTGTTGCGCCCTCAATCGGTGTTCCGCCCTCATTGCTGTTGACATCATTTGCGTACCACTGATATTGTCTGTTAAATCCGACAACATCTGCCTCAAGCTCGCCCATGTATGGCTTGTAATATTTCGGCAGATCTGTTATTACTGCGGTTTCCGGCGTTACTTCAATAAAATCGAAGCCCTTTTCCTTTGCATATTTTTCAACATACGTTCCTGCGGAACCGTAAATCTTGCACAAAGCAGGGACATATGCGCTCACATCATCCGGTAATCTTTCAACTGTTGACGGCAACACAACACTAACCAGTCCTGTACTCGGCAAATCTTTTAATCCTTTTATTTTTGAAAATTCTAACCGTGTTACCCTATTTCCATTTATTTCACCGGTGCTTCTTGAAGAAAAACATTTACCCTTGACATCCTCTAACACCGGAAAATCTGCAACACCCAATATGCTTGTGTCGCTAAAAACATATGCATCGTCCTGAACTGCAACATTATCTTTGCCATCTATATATGTATTATTGACTTTTGATAATTTAAGGCAATAAAGAGTAGTAACCTCCATGTTGGCAAAGGTATACAATCCGCATTCTTCAAGGTTAGGTAATGATAAATAGTATAAATATAAAGCAGATAAAGCTTCCTCCGCTATATAAGTAACATTCGGGAGAACCAACTTCTTGAATGTACTTATACCATAGAATGCCTCTTCCCATATTGTTTTAACTTTGGGAAAATTGCAAAAAGTGAGTTTTTTACAATTTTTAAATACCGACATGCCTATTTCTTCTATTGATTCTCCATCAATAAACATAAAGGTCTTATTATCCTCAAATGCTCTTGCGTCTATTCCTTTTTCAAAGAATTCGTCAATTGTCGTTCCTATTCTTGTCATGGTATTCGCCAAGGTAATGCCGGAAACATTCTTGTCCTTAAACGCTTCTGCGTTGATGTTTTCGACTTTAATTCCCTATATTTCAGAGGGAATTATAATATCATGATGATTTCCGTTATAAGCCGTAATTATGCCGTCCTCGTCTATTTCAAAATTCTCGCCGCTTTCCAATACCGACGATCTATACAAGCACGACAACATTCTGCTGGGGATTCCATCATCATTATACGATATTGCGTTCAGTAAGAACTGATCATCATACATTTTTATCGGTTGTGTAAATACTTTTCTTGATTCTTTGTCCGGGAAGCTCTGTGAAAAAGTATAGTATATTTTTTCATTGTTATCCGAAGATAGCGAAACCTCTATTTCACCTGTATATTTTCCGGGTTTGAGATCAGCCTTCACAATCGGACGTTTTATTCCCATCGCTTCAACAGCATCCAAAATTCCTGTTCCGTACAAATAGTTTAATCCCGTTATTCCAAGGCTTTCATCATACGGCAGGGTTGTCGCTTTTATAATATCAAATATTTCTCTTGGGGTATACTCCGGATGCAAAGATAATAGCATGGCGCATGCCGAAACAGTCAAAGGAGGGCAAAAGGATGTTCCTTTTCCCAGAACATATCCGTCACCATACGCTAACGGTAAATCAACGCCCGGAGCAGTTAAATCAATAAATATCCCCTGACCATACGTTGGATGCATAGTAGGTCCTTTTGTTATTGCGCTCACTGTAAGCACATACTCCGATGATTGGGGCAGGAAACGCTGCGGCAA
>DNGF01000088.1:0-641 GCA_003486665.1 Oscillospiraceae bacterium | reverse complement strand
CATCTGAAGCCATTTTGTATTCTGCAGAATTCCAAGCGAGTCCATAAAAACTAAAGCTGCAATTAATTATATCCACTTTATCATTAATGGCCTGTAACACTGCAGTTATCATTGCACTAAAAGAATTGTCTTCTCCGGCGACCAAGCCTCTGTAATTACGAACGACAACATTTTCGGTAGTCGAATCAACAATAACACTTGTCACAGCTGTTCCGTGGTCGTTTAAATTATTTGATTCATCGGAATCGCTCAATACCGAATTAAACCCTGTACGTTCAAGTCTGTCTTGTTTATCTTTAAAAAAATCATGTTGGAATCCGATTCCCGAATCGCAAACAGCAACGGTAACTTTATTTAACTTAACATTATTTCTCCTTAAATAATTTTTTACTGCATATAATCCGGTAAAATCTGAGCCCCATGAGTTAAGACTGGTTTTTCCGCTTTCGTCCATGATAGTCGAAACGTCTTCAAGCAAAGGAACAATTGATTTGCCCTCTGCATGTTCTTCTTTATCATCTAATTCAAAAGAATCAATTGACTGTGAACTGACCTTACCGCTTTCTATATTAACACTGCTGACACTCTTTTCTTTTTCGTAAAAGCTAAGAGCATTTTTGGCGTCAATTTCATTTTTAAAC
>DNGF01000200.1:4074-4353 GCA_003486665.1 Oscillospiraceae bacterium | reverse complement strand
TGACCGCCGATACGCCGAGCAGCGCAAGCACGGTAAGAATGAGCGCACCTTTATAAGACGCCGCCATCTTAAGATATCTTTTCATGTCCTTCAATTTATCAACCCCTAAAATAACCGCCGTAAAACTATCTTCGGCACCATCTAAAAAGGGCTGACGCATTCAGCGCAACCCTTATTTTTTTCAATTGTCCTCGCCCGGCAATTTATCCGTCTTTATCGACTCAAAGAACTCATTGTAATGCTCTGCCCATTTCTCAACATCTTCACGGTCAAATTTTA
>DNGF01000200.1:1991-4044 GCA_003486665.1 Oscillospiraceae bacterium | reverse complement strand
AGAAGAGCGGTTCAACAAGCTTTTCTCTGCCGAACCAGCCTATTATTTTAAGTCCCTTATTTCTAAGCTCCGGCATTCCGTTGAGAAGCTTCAGCTTATTTTTGACCGTGGAAACAATATTGTTCTTTCTCAAATATTCGATCTTATCCGTATTGAGTTCGGCAAGCTCCTCGGCGGTCAGAATTCCGCTTGCTATAAAGTCGCTTACATCCTTTGCCGTAAGATACGGGAGCAAATTCTTTTCAAGCGCAACGGTACACGCGCCAAAACCCGTTTCACGGAAAAAGTCATGCTCGTATTTCCAAAGTGTGTCACAGTTAAACAGTCCGTACACATCGGCTTCGATCGCTCTTGCAAGAATTGTGCCTGCTTTGATCGAATAACCGATACCCGAACCCTTAAGCGGAATCGTCATGCACGCACTGTCGCCGACCGCGGCATAACCGTCGGCAACAAACACCGCCAAAGGCTGACGGACAGGAATATCAACCACCTTGCCGCCGCGAATTATTTCGCGACCCACATGGTCGTTCTGCTCGCAGATAAAGTCAAGATTTTCTTCTATATCCTTTTCCGTAACCTCGCCGAATCTTGCAATCAAAACATCGGCACTGTCCGGCTCGGTAATCAGCCATGTGAAGCCTACGGTTCCGTTTGCGTTTACATAGACATAGTATCTGTGTTCGGGATCAGGCTTTCCCTCTATCCTGTTATAATAAGCACGATAAACGTGCAAACGGTCAAAATTGCCGAGATCCTTTTGAATGTGCATAAAATCGGGAAGATTTCTTCGTACAGGCGAGTCTATTCCGCAAGCGTCGATAACAAGATCCGCAAGCTTAATTCCCTGCGATGTCATCACGCCTATAACTCGGCTGCCGAGAACAACAGGCTCGCGCACCTCACAGCCAAATTCAAAGTGAACACCCGCTTTTTCGCAAAGATCAATCAAAAAAGCCAACAGCTCGCGTCTTTCAACAATAAGCGTCCATGCTCCTTTTTCTTCGGGAAGCGTAACGGGCTGAACCGATTTATCAATCGGCACAAGAGTTATAACATTGTTCGGTGCTTTCCACCTTTCCGGATACTCAATTCCCGCATAGTCAAAATATGACGCGTCAACAGGATCCTTTTGGTCGTAGCCGAGATTTTCCCTTGCATTGCGTTCAAAGACCGTGACCTTATGACCGAGCTGTGCCGATTTCCATGCGGCGACCAATCCGCCGTGACCTGCGCCGGCAATAATAATTTCAGACATTCCATGCACCTCTTCCCTGCTATTTGATATTTTTATTATACCCAAATCCCCAAATTATGTCAACGTTTAGCCGACAATTATATAACGTTGTAAAAGCCGAATAATCCGAAAAAATAAACTTTTTTTCTAAAAACTATTGCTTTTTTTCTCAAAATATATTAGAATATCTGTCGTTGACAATTCAGCAGATGCTACTGTGGCTCAGTTGGTAGAGCAGCTCATTCGTAATGAGCAGGTCGTCGGTTCGAGTCCGACCAGTAGCTCCAAGCCGCAAGTCTTTGTATATCAAGGGCTTGCGGCTTTTCCATTTTGCTGTTTGATTTTGAGCTTAAGCAGTAATAACCAAGCGAAGCCACGGCACATATCGGTACATGGCTCTGCAAAACCTGTAACAACGCTGTTTCTCAATCTTTCTTTAGCTTTACAGCATAAAAATAGCCTTGACAATTCAAGGCACATAGCATATAATGGAGATACAAAGAGTGGTACTACCGATAGACGGCTACGCCCTCAAATAAGATTGTTAAAAGATTTAACCGCCTAAGTTTGGACGCTGGGGCGGTTATTTCTTTTTATATGCAAGGACTGCAACGAATACCGTCACAAGTCCGATAATCACAAGCTCGAATGTAAATAAATTCTCGTATGTAACGTACTGCATAAGATCACCCCCTCACGAGGGCGCAGAGTGTAACCGCCTACCGTAAATGGTAGCACCACGAGAGCATTATATTAAATACTGCAGAGCTTGTCAATGCCTGACCGCTGAATTTCGGGGTTTATTTGGGGTTTATT
>DNGF01000200.1:910-1918 GCA_003486665.1 Oscillospiraceae bacterium | reverse complement strand
GGTTTATTTGGGGTTTATTTTTATCGTTTGGGGTTTACTTTCATCAAAACTTATCACCTCATAAGCGGCTCTGTATCAATGCTTGCCGCACTTCGCCGCAGTTCGTCAAGCGTAAAAAAATCGGGTTCAAATTATGCCCGCTTCAACCACTTAAAAAAGCCGAAGACCTTATTAATTAAGATCTTGCGGCTTTTTCGTTTTGCTATTTAGTTGTTAACTTTCTTGAAATTCATCGCCAAGCAGGAAATGCTGAAACCTTTGGCTTATACGTTCCTCTGTTTTCAAAATAATTTACAGATTTTCGCATTCTCAAAAAACATATCAGTCGATTTATTATACTGCTTTTGCATTTGAACATTACTTTTCATAAAGAATTTCTGTAATGTTTGAATTTTCACTCAAAGTATAGTATAATATGTTTAAGGCGATTTGTGCGACATTGCCTTAACAAAAACAAAGGAAGATCAAAATGGGAAATACCAATTTATTACTTATCGCGTATATTATTATTTTCACCGCATTTAATTTCGGAGTTTTTCTCACTCTCTATCTTTTCGGATTCACTTATGACAGAGATCTCCGACCAATCAGTAAACGCATTATGCTTCCGCCGTTTTCGCGTTTTTTCTTCTATTTCAGAGGTATTCAAAGCAGTGCAAGAGCAACGCCGACAAAATTATGCGGAATCTGCGAACTCGCTGCCTTTATATACTTCATCGGGATGGAAATCCTCAACGTACTGATAAGTTTGATTTTTAAAGACATGGTACTTACCTGCCGCATTTCCATTTTACTGTTTTTACTGTGCCTTATCGCCATGATTCCCCTGACAATTGTAACCAAGAAAAAAATCAAGGCTGCCGCCTGGGAGCAACACGTTAAAAACGTTGAGGCATATCTCACTCCGAAAGAAACAATAGACATAACCAACGGTTCGGTAATTGACGAATTCCTTTCCGAACCGCACGAAAAGCCTGATTCGGATATCAACCCGTTGAATCTGCTTGG
>DNGF01000200.1:0-873 GCA_003486665.1 Oscillospiraceae bacterium | reverse complement strand
GAAACCTCGGATGTTTCGGACGGAATGGAAGCCGTGAACCAAGTGAAGAATCACATTATAGTTGATAATGCCGAAGAAAATAAACTGGTTGAGGACATTCTCTCGGCACAGATCAGTCCCGAAGATGTGACCGACAGGGAAACCACGGACTTTAGAGAAGGAATGAAAAGAATTGATGAATTAAGACGCAATCCCATAGACAACGATCTTTAATTGACCGAAGCTATTCCTTTGTCGGAAAGTGCTTTGATGTCCGCAGCTGTCACTGCCCCATCGGAATCAACATCGGCAAGCAAAAATTTCAACCTGCCGTTCAGCATTCCGCTTTCAATGCACGCCGCTTCAACCGAATCCATGCCGTCAAGCTCTCCGTCAAGATTGACGTCGCCTCTTATGACAATTTCAAAAGAATCTATACAACTGCCGTTATAAAAAAGACGGCAGTTTTTATTTTCTTTTTCCACTGTAAATCCATCGTCAACAGAAATTTTCTCGGCATCCGGCGATATAAGATATTCGGAAAATCTATCATCAAAATCGGAAAACGGATCAATCTCTTCATATCCGTCTATATTATATTTTAAGAACCTTACGCTTTCATCGCTCATATATACTGTTGCAATATTTTGCGCCGAGTCGGTGTAAAAGTAAAGATTTTCATCGTTCTCATGTCCCGAATATATCGGAGCTTTGTCTATCCCGTTTTGATAAACGGTTTTAAAATCTTTTATGGAAACGATCAGCAATGAAACCGTATCTCCGTTGCTGTTGTGAACTCCTCCGAACGCCGTATTGCAATCATTGCCGTTTCCGATATCGGCTCCGCCGCCGGACACAGCCTTAACGCTTCCGCCGTTAATTACTATTGTGCCG
>DNGF01000235.1:5554-6543 GCA_003486665.1 Oscillospiraceae bacterium | reverse complement strand
CGCAATGAACGTCGGCGGTGAGTTTAACTTTCATTTTACAGGCATTTTCCATCTCTTCGCGGACGATTTTCTGAACCTGTTCCTGCTCGTTTTCGGGAGCCTCGACAATCAGTTCGTCATGGATCTGCATGATGAGCTTCGCTTTGAGATTTTCCTTTTCAAGCCTGTCGTAAACACGAACCATCGCAATTTTGATTATGTCCGCGGCAGTTCCCTGAATCGGCATATTCCTCGCTACGCGCTCGCCGAAGTTGCGGATCATAGCATTCGATGCGGCAAGTTCGGGCAGATAGCGGCGGCGCTTGAACAGGGTCTGAACGTAGCCGTCCTCCTTTGCCTTGGCAATTACGTTTTTCATGTAGCTGTCAACGCCCGAAAAATGGTGAAGATAGCCCTTGATGTATTTGTCGGCTTCGGCTCTCGTTACACCGATATCGTGGGCGAGAGAGAATGCGCCGATGCCGTAAACTATGCCGAAATTGACAGCCTTTGCACGGCTTCTCATCAGCGGAGTTACCGCCTCAACGGGCATATTGAAAACCTGCGACGCCGTTATTGTATGAATATCGTCGCCGCTGTTGAAAGCGGAAATCATCGTTTCATCGTTCGCAATGTCCGAGAGAACGCGAAGCTCGATCTGCGAGTAGTCGGCGTCAACAAGCACACAGCCGTCCTTGGCGATAAAGAATTTTCTCAGCTCACGTCCGACGGGTGTTCTGACGGGAATATTCTGCAGATTCGGTTCTGTTGATGATATTCTTCCTGTTTTTGTTTCGGTCTGATTGAGCGTTGAATGAATTCTGCCGTCTGGTGCAATGCACTTCTGCAAGCCGTCGCAGTAGGTCGATTTGAGCTTCGCAAGCGTTCTGTATTCGAGAATGAGCGAAACTATCGGATAGCTCGGCGCAAGGCTTTCAAGTACGTCGGCATTGGTCGAGTAGCCCGATTTTGTTTTTTTCTTTGCCGGAAGCTGAAGCTTTTCAAAAAGA
>DNGF01000235.1:2880-5544 GCA_003486665.1 Oscillospiraceae bacterium | reverse complement strand
GAGCTGCTTCGGCGAATTAATATTGAATTCCTCGCCTGCAAGGTCGTATATCTCGCTGACAAGTGAATTGATTTTTTCTTCAAGCACCGCTCCGTACTGCTGAATGCTCTCACGGTCAACGAGAAATCCCGTGACCTCCATTGAGGAAAGCACCTTTGAAAGCGGCATCTCGATATCGTATAAGAGGGGAAGCTGGTTGTTTTCTTTAATTTGCTTGATAACCTTTTCCCATGCACCCTTTAAAGCGGCGGCTTTGAGCGCCGTTTCGTTTTCCTCACTTATTTCGGGACAGAGTGCGCCGTATTCCTGCGCCATTCTGACGGGGGAATAATCGCTTGCCGAGGGATTGAGAATGTAGCCTGCGATCATGATGTCGCTGACTTTTCCTTTTATTTGAACGTCACGCATGAATGCCCACGAATAGAGCGGCTTTGCGTCACAGGTGATTTTTTCGATTTTTTCGTTCGAGAGAATATCGGCAAGCTCCGAAGCGAAGGTAAAGCTGCTGTTCTCAACAACGGCAATAAATTCGCCGCAGTCAAAAGCGATTGAAATTATATCGCCGTCCGAAAATTCGGGTACAAAATAAGCCTTGTCGCCAAGCTTGATTTCCGAGAGAGAGTCAAGATGCTTTACGGGAACACTGACTGTTTCAACGTTTGTTTGCGCGCCCTTGCCGAGGTCGAATTTTTCAATCATGCTGAACATTTCGAGTGAGGCAAGAAGCCTTGACGCCTTACCGCTGTCGGGTGCGGATGGAATGTAGGAGTCCATATCCGTGTCGATCGGAGCGTCCGTGCGGATCGTGCCGAGCGTGTGGCTGAGCATTGCGCTGTCCTTGGAGCTGACGAGCTTTTCACGAAGCTTGTCCTTAATGTCGATGGTGTCAATGTTGTTGTAAATGTTTTCAACCGAGCCGAAGCGCTGAATCAGGTCGCCTGCGGTCTTGGGACCGACTCCCGCAACACCCGGAATATTGTCCGAGCTGTCACCCTGAAGAGCCTTTATTTCAATCATCTGCCGCGGCTCAACGCCGTAGTCCTCTTTGATTTTTGCCTTGTCGTAGGGGATAGTCTGCGTTCTGCCCATCTTGGTGGAGGCAAGAAGAACCGTTGTAGTGTCGCTGACGAGCTGCAAGCTGTCGCGGTCGCCCGTTGCGATGAAGCACCTGTCGCCGTCCTTCATCTGAACGGAAAGAGTGCCGAGGATATCGTCCGCTTCCCAGCCTGCTTTTTCAACGACCTTGTAGCCCATGAGGGTCAAAAGCTCCTTGAGAACAGGCATCTGCTGCTTGAGTTCCTCAGGCATGGCGTGGCGTCCTGCCTTGTATTCGGAATACATTTCGTGGCGGAAGGTCGGCTTCTTGACGTCAAAAGCAACGGCAACCCTGTCGGGCTGGCAATCGTCAAGCAGCTTATGAAAAATATTCATGAAGCCGTAAATTCCGTTTGTATATTTACCGTCCTTGGTGCTGAGAAGCTTTATTCCGTAAAAAGCACGGTTGATTATGCTGTTGCCGTCAATAACAAGAAGTCGCATTTTATTTCACCTTTAACTTAGCGTTGATTTTGTCGCGGTCGGGAGTAACGTTGACCGAGTAGTAAACGTGGTATATAACCTTACCGTAGGGCGCGCCCTGCGGCTTTTTGAGATTCTTAACATATGTGTAGTCAACAGGCACGAGCTTTGCATCGCGAGCCTTTGAATGGTAGGCGGCGATCTCAGCCGCTTCGACTATCGCCTCATCGCTTATCTCCCTGTTGTCGCTGACTATTATAACATGAGAGCCGGGGAATTTCTGCGTGTGAAGCCACATATCGTTCTTTGCGGCTGTTTTGAGCGAAAGCTTATCGTTCTGCACGTTGTTTCTGCCGACAAGGACTCGGAAACCGTCTGTCGTTCTGTATTCGATAGGCGGCAAAGTCTTGGAGGATTTTTTATCCGTTCCGCGCTTCTTTTTAACGTAACCGCCGAGCGAAAGCTCGTTACGGATTTCATCAATTTCTGCCTGCGTGTCGGCTCTCTCAAGCGAATCGGCAACCGTTTCAAGGTAGCTAAGCTCCTGCTTGCTCTCCTCGATGAAGCCCGTCAGAAGCTGTTCGGCTGTCTTTGCCTTGCGATATTCCTTGAAATACTTCTGAGCATTCTGTGCCGGAGATTTTGACGGATCCGCCTTAATTCTTATCGGCTTGTTTTCGTCATAATAATTTTCAAGGTCGTAGAAAAGTGCGCCCTTTTCGAGCCTATACAAATTTGCGTTGATAAGCTCGGCGTTGATTCTCAGCTTTTCTCTGTCCGCGCAGTGAGCCAGCTCCGCCTGCCTAAGGCTGAGCTTTTTTGAAACTCTCGCTATTGCGGAATTGAGGAGCTTAACAAGATCCTGACCCTTTTGCTTCGTGCGTTCAAGACGGTCACATTCATAGTAGAACTCGTCAAGAAGCTCGGAAAAGCTTGATTTTATCTCCGTCCTGTAGCGGTCGCCGTACTGCCTGATCGGGAAGAAGGAGAAGTCAACGGGCTTGCCTGTTTCATCCTTGAGCATGAACGGAACGCCCGATTCATTCATGATGATATTGCGTAAATTGTCAAGATTTTTTGTGAGATATTCAAAGCCCCTGTCGCTGACCTCGTCGGTGTAAAGCTCGCCGAACTCTCCGCAAAGCT
>DNGF01000235.1:222-2843 GCA_003486665.1 Oscillospiraceae bacterium | reverse complement strand
AGGTGAGGGGAGAGGCGCCCTGCAGGGTGCTGAGAACGGCGGACGAAAGCGGCTTTGAGGGAAATGTTTTAATCTGTGCGATGATATTCTCCGTCGTGTGATCCGTTATGTTGAGCTTGCTCTGCGGCGGCGGTGCAATATATTTGAAGCCCGGCAGGATCTGACGAACCGCCGACTGGCTGAGGTCAACACGCTTTATAGCGTCAACGATTTTTCCGTCACCGTCAAAGAGAATGATGTTTGAATATTTTGCCATTATCTCGATCGAGAGAATGAGCTTTATTTTATCGCCGATTTCGTTTGTGGCGTTGAAGTCAAGGTAAAGTATTCTGTCAAGACCCGATTGACGGATATCGACAAGCTGAGCGTTGAGCAGCTTTTTCCTCATCAGCATACAGAACATCGGCGGAACAGCCGGATTTTCGGGCGCGTGTTCTGTCAGATGAATTCGCGGACTGTTGCCCCTTATCGAAAGAAAAAGCTTCTTTGCTCCGCTTTTGCCGCGCAGGTGAATAACCAGCTCCTCGCGTGAGGGCTGGTGAACCTTTTCGACTCTGCCGAACGAGATTTCTCTGAGCAGTTCGTCTTTTATTTTGCTGAGAAATATTCCGTCAAGTGCCATAATTACCTCAAATAAATTTTATCGGATTTTCCTGTTTGATGTCAATAATTTCAATATCGGGGAACTGCGCCTGCAATTTCTTAACAAGAACGGGAACAACAACGATTTCCGTTTCGTAATGTCCTGCGGCAATGAGCGTTATGCCCTCCTGAACGCAGTCAAGAAAATTGTGGTGCGATGCGTCACCCGTGATGAAAGCGTCAATGTCGCCTGCCGCTTCAATCAGCGAACAGCCTGCGCCCGTGCAGATCGCAATTTTTTCAATCGTTCTGCCTGCGTCGGCATAGCGCACCTTTGTGTTAAGCGTTTTTGCGATTTTTGCTGCAAGTTCCTCTGCTGTTGTAGGCTCAACCGTTCCGAGCCTTAATATCGGGTCATCGGCACGGGTGACTTCTATTCCGAGCAATTCAGCAAGACTGTCGTTCGTTCCGCCGTCCGCAATGTCGAGCGGAGTGTGACAGCAGAGTGCGTTTATCGAGCCTGCGACAAGCTCATACGGCACACTGCCCTTTGTCACGGATTTGATCGGATTGAAAATGACAGGGTGGTGGCTGATTATCAGGTCTGCGCCGATTGCTTTTGCCTTTTCAATTTCTTCGGGGGTAATGTCAAGCACAACGGCAGCCTTTTTTACCTCGGCGCTCATATCGCCGACAAGCATTCCGCTGTTGTCCCAGTCCTCCTGAGTTTCAAAGGGAGCGATGCTGTTAAGATAATCGTAAAAATCCTTTACTCTTGCCATTTTTTCACCTCTTTTATTATTGCTTCAAGCCGCTCTTTTTCGCCCTCGTCACCGCCGTGAGCGTTAAGTGCGGAAAGGCGGGCTGTTATTCTTTTGAGTTTTTTATTTTTGAAAGCTTCTGCCGCTTCGTCATTTCGGGAGAGAATGCTGCCGAACATTATCTCGGCTTCGCTGTGTGAGGCTACGGAGCCTGTGTAAACCGCTCCTAAACATATGTAAACCTTGCCGTCCTCAAAGCAAACCTCTTCATCGGTTATCTCAAACCCGTTGCCGAAAAGGTATCTGCGAACGTCCTCATCGTGCGACTGCGGCTGTAAAATAAGCTTGTATTTTTCGTTTTTGACCCATTCGGCGGCTGTCAGAATTTCGGAGATCAGAATGCCGCCCATGCCTGCGATAACGATATCATCGGCATCGTCGGGAGAAACACATTTAAGCCCATCGGAAAGGCGTAGCTGAACCCTGTCCTCAATATGATTGGAGCGGACGGTTTCCAGGGCGTTTTCCAATGGACCTTTTCTGAGATCTGCCGCAACGGCAGACGGTATTTTGCCCGACAAAATGAGTGCCGCCGGCAGGTATGCGTGGTCGGTTCCGATGTCAGCAACACGGGAACCGTCACGAACCATATCCGCCGCCGTTTTAAGTCTTGGCTTAAGTCGGATCATTTGCTTGCGAGATAAGCGTTGATGTCTGCAACCATCTGCTCAACGTCAACACCGTGAACGGCACACGCCATCTCAAGGCTCTCTCCTCTTGCCGAGGGGCAGCCAAGACAGTGCATACCCATGTTGAGGAAGAACTCAGCCGTTCCTCTGTCCGCGTCAAGTATCTCGCCGATAAGCATATCTTTAGTAACTTCTGTCATATTAAAACCTCCGTTTCATACTGTTATATATATTATACACATTATTTATTATTTTTCAAGGTTAAATGCTTTTATACTCTTTTCAAAGAAACAAAAATATGTTAGAATAAACCGAACGGAGGTATAAAAGGTATGAAAAAGTTTTTGTTTTATCTGATAGAATGGACATGGGCGCTGCCGATCAACCTTATCGGTTTCATCGCCTATATAATTTTTGCAGTCATCAAGGGCTGCAAGCACGAAAGATTTTTTAATGCAACGATTACATATGTGCCGGGCGACTGGGGCGGAATCTCGTTCGGAACGTTTATTTTTATGAACCCCGACAGACCAGACGACTGGCTTCAGGACACAAGAATTCATGAGTACGGCCACACTTGGCAGGCTCT
>DNGF01000235.1:0-213 GCA_003486665.1 Oscillospiraceae bacterium | reverse complement strand
TCTGCTCGGACCGATCTGGTTCCTTGTTATTGCGATTCCGTCATTTATCTGGTGCAATTTCAAGCCCTGCATAAACTACCGCAAGAACAACAATGTTTCCTACTACTCTCTCTATTGCGAAGCATGGGCAAACGCATGGGGTCAGAAGTTCACGGGCCTTAAACAGACAAGAATAGGAAAGTGAGGTCCCGTATAGGCGCCCCTTTAGGGGAG
>DNGF01000217.1 GCA_003486665.1 Oscillospiraceae bacterium | reverse complement strand
TGTATCTGTAAACGGTACGTTCCTCAACGTTACGAGTATTCGATGCGGTGTACTGTGTGGTTGACCACTCGCTGTAATCGGACCATTTGTAGAAATCAAAAATATTATAGTGATCGTTATAACTATACTGCTGCTTTTGTCCAGCTTCATAGGTTTCTGTAGATGTGCCGTCATAATACCAATAATTTCCGCCATTACACTGTCCGCAACCTGCATAACCATATCTGTATCCACCTGCGTTAGATTCGCCCGTTACACCCAATGCATAATTCAAGGAAATACTGTGCAAGTGAGGCGTAGAATTCTGCCAATAAGGAGCCCAATAAAAACTATATCCCGACGAAACACCTCGATAATAGTGATGATAATTATATTTTGTACGAGAAGCATATACGGGAGTCCATTGTGTTTTGACATCTCTCCATTTATATTCGACACCGTTTTTATCATAATAATGAGCTGTAT
This sequence comes from Oscillospiraceae bacterium, assembly GCA_003486665.1. GTDB lineage: Bacteria > Bacillota > Clostridia > Oscillospirales > Acutalibacteraceae > CAG-488. The sequence continues at coordinate 2,661 of DNGF01000217.1, read as the reverse complement.
CTACTACACTGTCGCTCCAACCGGACCAACCGTTTTCATATGAATTATAAGTTCCGGAATAAATCCATCCGTTTTTAATTGTGGTGGTTCCTGTTGAAAAAATCTTATCACTAAACTGATACTCTTTTCTGCTTTCCTCGGTATAGTCCGGATTGCTGATTCTATCAGTTGACCAGTCTGACCACATAAGACCGTTGTCTACGCTGACAGACGAGCTTAGTGATATCGGTGAACCTGAAGAAAAGCTGCTGACAACAACAATCTCTGCTTTGCTTGCAGCAGTTTCACACGGAATAAAAACTTCCATGTTTTCTTTCTTTTCACTCTTGTCAAGGCTGAAAGCAGCCGATTCAGTCGACCAAACCATTTTACCGTTCGCCGTTTTAAGTGTCACGATTGCTCTTCCACGAGTTCTTGCGTTCGGATAATTTTCAAGGTTGAACTTAACATAATATCCGTCGCTTTGTCTTTTGGCGGAAACAGCTTTGCATATAACAGGAATATCGGCATTAATCCACTCATATACAGCACTAACCTTAATGGGTTCACTCTTGTCCTCGTTGTAAACATTTTTATATTTCTCGCTGTCCCAGCCGCAGAATTTATAGTTTTCGGGAGCTTGTACAACCTCCGGCGGAGTTGCGTTTTCGAGATACTTAACTTTCTCCGCTTTGAGCACTTTACCGTTATAATCTGTAAACTGTACTGTATATTCGTTTATATTGTACTCTGCCTTTACAGTCTTTGCTCCTCGGATATTTGTAAGCGTATCGCTCCAGCCCTTGAACGTGTAGCCTATCTTTTCAGGCGGAATCGGTGCAACGGAATTCTTACCGTAAGAAACATCCTGAGTACCGATAACATTTCCGTCATCATCAAGATAAGTTACTTTGGATTTTCCGTGAACCGTTATATTTTGCGGGAGTACACCGGGATCGCTGCTGTAAACATTGTTCTGTGCAATAACCTTTACGGTATAAACGCCCTCTTTCTCCATCGGGAAATATGCTGTTGTGCCGTAAATATCGTGATATTCTTTCACAATGCTTCCGTTACTGTCATAAAGATACGCCGAATAATATTTCGCATCATAAACGTCATTCCATGAGACCTGTACAGATTCACCTACAGGCATGTCCGCAAGTGACACGAGCGTTACCGTCGGAGCAGCAGGCTTTGTAATTGTAGGACCGAGATATGTGCAATAGTTCAGACTGATCCAGCCCGATAAATCTGCTACATAACCCCATCCGTTTTTCACCTGCGTAACTGCGACATTCGTTCCTTTAGGAATAGAGGACAAAACGCCATATCCAATTCCGGGTCCCGTTCTGACATTCAAGGAGTTACTTTCAATCGAATATGAACCGACTTTATAATTGGGTTTATATTTCGTTCCACTATATGTATAACTACCGTCATCAAAATAATAGTTTCCCGAAGAATTTTTCTTTGTATAGTTAAGTCTTCCTACTGTGTAATTATATACAGACGAATTGGTTTGATATTCAATCTCATCTTTTATTGTACCATTTTTTATTACGATAGCAAAATCATAATCAATTATTTCAGATAATTGACGTAAAGTTCCATCCTTATCTGTTACTTGTAATGTAATAACATATTTTTGATTTGCTTTTTTTAGAGATATTGGATTGCCTTTCCATCCTACATATTTTGTTTTTCCAAGGTTTGTTATTTTTCCTGTAGAGGGGAAGTAATCTTTTTTTACTTGCTTTTTTCCTGATTTAGAATCTGGATACTCTCTAACCGTTACGACCAATTTTCTTCCAAACATTGTTGAGGCTGCTTTCCACGGAACAAATTCTGGTCTGTCATTATAATTTATATATAAATACACTTTACTGTTCCATAAACCCAACAAATTAAATTTATCAGTCTGTACAACAATTGATTGCCCTGCCTTTACTTTTGTAATGGTATGACTATCAATCTTATTCGCCGCACTTGCTGAAATTGATGACATAGGAATCATTGTTACAATCATCAAAAATGTAATTATCATTGAAATAATTCTTTTAAATGTCTTATTCATTACTTTTTCCTCCTTTTTCGTGCTATAATAATCACAGTCACACCACCTGCTGTTACCACAGCTGCGGCAGATATAATTATTATCAGCTTAATATTATGCGCTTTATTCCCCCGCGGATTCTGCTGCTCATTGGCCGCAGAAACGATTTCATCGGCAATTCTTGCCAATTCATCAGCACTTTCAATTTTCTTAACGTTTTTGATTTCTGCTCCGCTTTCATTCAGCTTTTGAAAGAACTCCTGAACCGCAGCTTTCCTTTGGCTGCTGTCAATTTCTCCGAAGCTTTTGACTGAATACTTTTCAAACAATTCATCCGCCGTTTGGAGAATTATATCACCATCCACTGACGCCAGAACTTCTTTTACCGCTTCATTATGAATTGCCTGATTGTATTTATCCTCAAAATCCTCAACCGTTTCAATTTTTTCCGATCCCGGATTTTGACTTTCAATACTGTTATTAACAAATGCAAGAATAGATTTCTTTTCATCAGCCGAAGCGTCGTCAATACTCCTTATTCCGAACGATTCCAAAACAGCCTCACAGGACTTAATAATCAAATCATCCGAATTTTGTTCGGTCTTATTGCTTTCTGACACAGTTCG